>CAZKCX010000227.1:0-9713 GCA_964550865.1 uncultured Planctomycetales bacterium | reverse complement strand
GTTGCGCCGGATCACCGGAGAGGTCCCGCGTCGCTGGATTCTGAGGGAGGCGTCTGACTTGCGTGATATGATGCGCATGGAGGTGACGGGCACTGCTGCATAGAGCAGTGGCACCCGGCGCGGAGGCCGTTCTCGGTGTTCCCGGATTCTGGATCCCTCCCGTTGCAAGCCGCGAGCCTTGGCGCCGTTCACGAGCGGCTAGTACTGCATGTCAGAAGTATCGCGACTATATGCCCGAGCCGCGGCATTCATGCCGCGCGGCCGCGCCGGATGAATCCGGCGGCTCGACTTCGCTTGCCACAAGCGGCTCGGGCAGCGATAGTGGCGGGTGCGATCCTGTCCATAGTCGCACGACTTGTGAAAGGCGGTACTAGCGATTCTCCGGCGAGGCCTCGGCCAGCGAGTCCTTGTGGTCTTCCAGCTTGGCCATCCCCATGATGCGGCACGTCGGTGGATGCAATGCGCGCTCGGCCAACCGGCGGACCTCCTTGCGCCAGGTCGGTGCGGTACGCGAGACGACGCGACGTTGATCGGCTTGTGCCTTGATCCACTCTGCCGAGACAAAGAACCGCGTCCGGCCGTCGTCGGGTAGAGCCAGCTTGATTTCATGCGAGTCGTCCACCGTCTTCAGGCCCTTCGCCTGATTGGGCGGGAGGATAAGAGCGAGCCCGATCTCGCCGATGGCGGGATCCTGCTGGCCCCACGCCGTGAGCACTGCGACGTTCGGGTCGAACGCAGGCTTCGCGTCGGGGATCTTCACCATGCCCACGGACAGCACGACCGCGTCGTCCTTGCCCGTCGCGGGCGGCGTGACGACCACACGATGCTCGGAGACCATCTGGCCGGCGTAGCAGCTTGCCACGACGGAGGCCTTGTATGTCTCGCCGTCGATCTTGGCGTCGGTGATGTCCAGCCGGATGGCGGATCGCACGGGGCCGTTGGCGACCACGCGCTGCGCGATTCGGCATCGCGGGGGCTTGTCCTGTTCGTTGTAGAGGCGATGGACCTGCCCCTGCGACCAGAGCGACAGCCCGCCCAGCCCGGGCGACGAGCCGACGTGCAGGCAATCCATACCCCAGTCGGCCTCCTTGTGGTAGTCGGGGCCGAGGTCGTCGAGCCGCAGGCACTCGACCTTCTTGCCGAAGAAGTCGACCTTGCCAAAGTACGAGCGGAAGCCGATCAGTTCCGACTCCCATCCGACGCTCTGGCCGATAGGATCTCGCGCGTTGGTCTGCTTGCGGTAGGCGGGGGTTCGCTCGCCCTCAGGTGCGTAGTAGAGGTAGACGGCCCGGCTGCGTCGACGGCCGAGCTTCGGCAGCGTGAAGCAGATCTCGTCGACCTTGCCGTCCGCGTCGAGGTCGTCCGCCTGCGAGGGGTATTCGCGGATCAGCACCCGCCGGGCCGAGTCCGCGACGGCGAAGCACTTCGGGTTGAAGTCCTTGGCCCATTGCTCGACGTCCTTTATCGGCAGCACAACGGGCACGCTCGGCCGCTCCTGCTCGACGGGGTTCTGGATCAGCAGCCCCAGCCGGCGGGTAAGGCGAGCGTCCTTCGGCCGGAACCAGGGGAACGTCGACGGTTCGGGTTTGCCGATGCCTTTGCAGATCAGCCCGGCGACCTTACCGAATTGGCCCTTGGCGTAGGCATCTTCGAGCGTCTTGCGGTCCAGTTCGAGGCGGCCGGCCTGCATCGCATCCAGGGTGATTGTCCACAGCTCCTCGCGGATGACGTCCTGGTAGTAGCGGAGCGTCTCGAGGCTCCGGGGCAGCTTCTCGGGGTTGTAGAAGCTTTCGGGGCGCTTGCGGATGAACCACTCCTCGGCGGGGGAGCGTGCGGTCCGTCCCAGGGCGAGCTTGATCGCGTCGATGAGCCGTTGGTTCTGGTCGAGCGCGTCGATGAGGGCGTAGCGGTACAGCGTCGTTCGCTTCTCGATCGGCGGCTCGATGTCGACGGCGTGGGGCTCGGCCTTATACGTCCGCTCGGGCTTTCCGTCCGCGTCGGCGTCGTAGGTCCAGGTGTCGATGAGGCCGTCGTCGTCGGTGTCGGCGTAGCCGAAGACGGCGTCGCTCTTGTTGTCGAAGTCGTAGTCGACCTTGATCTCGCCTTTCTCGGCGCCTTTCAGGTGGATGCGGCGATCGACCTTCGAGAGGTAGAGCGACATCTTGCCGCTGTGGTCGGCGTCGTGCTCCCAGCGCTTGTTGCCCTCGCGCATCGCGTACCCGCCGACGCCCTCCCATCGCTCGTGCCAGCGCTCATCCTTGTCGAGCACGTTGACGTTGTTGTCGATCTCGTCCCAGCAGAGCGAGCACTGCTTCCACGGCAGTGCCTCCACGGTCTCGCGGGTCTTGTCCCACGGGAGGGCCGGTTCGGTCTCCGAGCCGTCGCGGAGCGGGATCGGCCGGCACGCCTCGGCGGGAATCGTCACCGGTCCGCGGCCGTTGAAGGAGAAGTCGTAGTCGCGACGGTGGAGCCAATCGTTGTCGTTGTCCATGTCGTAGCTGTAGCGGAGCGTCTTGAGGACGTAGCCGTGATCGCCGTTGCCGCGGATGACGACCTCAACCAGGCCGTCGTCGTCGATGTCGTAGTGGCAGAACGGGTCCTCGAAGAACGGCACGAAGCGTCCCCGCTGCATGTCATAGGCGAACATCGTGAAGCATTCGTCGCCGTTGAAGTCGGTCTTCCATTGCGTGGTCCGTTGGCTGTACTCGTAGTCGCGGGTGTGCCACATGCGGTCGTCGTCGCCGATGTCCTCCACGACGGTCAGGCCGATGCGGTCGCGGAACCACAGACCCCGGCGCGAGATCAGGTCCATGCGATCGGCGTCGCCGTCGCCGTCGAGGTCCCAATAGTCGACGACGCGGTCGATCAGCCCGTCGGCGTTCCAATCGGCGACGTAGCAGTCGCTGTCGCGATCGCCCGCGCCGTCGGCGGACATGTCGTCATCGTCGTCGATGACGCGGACGAGCATGGGGCGCCGGCTGTCGGAATGACGCGGGGCCGGATCGACGAAGGTGGCGATGTCCGCGTCGCCGTCGCCGTCGAGGTCCTCCGTCACACGCGCGCCGGGCTTGCCGGCGACGAGCTTCTTGCGGAGCGCCTCGCGGACGACCGCGCCCTTGCCGATCAGCTTGAGGAGCACGTCGTGGTTCCGATCTGCGGGCGTGGTGACGAGGGGGTCCCCCCCGGCAATGTGCTTGGCCAGCGGCGTGGGCTTGGACGGGTCGGCCTGGTGGTAGACGGCCACCTCCTCGATGTGGTAGCTACCCATCTCCACGTTGGTCTCGGTCACGCGGAGTCGGAGGAGGCGCAGCTTCCGCCCGGGGAATGTGACGACCTGATGGCCCGACGGCTTGCCTTCCTGCTTGTCTCCGAGCTTCTGCCACGTCTTGCCGTCCGAGGAGGCCTCGACGACGAAGCGGTACCAACCCTTATGGCCTCCGAAGAAGACGACCTCGACCTTGTTCGCCTCGACGGGCTCGGGAAACGTCATCACGAGCGGCGTCTTGAGGTGGGCCCAGGCGTAGCCCGTCTTGATGGAACCGTCGTTCACGACGGGCGGTCGATGCTTGGCCCCACTGTGGTTCTCCGGGCCGGTGTAGGTCACGCCGTGCGAGGCCAGGGCGAGGTCTTGCGGCGACGTGGCGGCGGCCGCCGCTACGGGTCTTGGAAAGAGAAGCCCGATACCCATCGCGAGCATCGTGGCCCCCCATACGGTCGGCGGTCTGGTCGTCATGGAAGCCGTGTCCTTGTTGCAGCCATGGCGTCTGTTTCGGGTTACGAGGAACACCGATGAGGGTGTATTGTGGGATCATGGGCGGTTGGCGGCAAGCCGAGAGGGAAGTGGGGCCCGGTATGAGGGCCTGCCCGGCATTGTTTCGCTCCCTTACGTTTCTGATGAACGGGTCGGGTGTTTGAAGGGGCATACCTGCGCGACGGCGAATCCGAGGCGCTCGCTCCCTCATGGTCGCGTCTGTGATTGGGCGGTCGCGTCGTGGGCGCCGTGTTACGCTTTCAGCAGGCTGTCTGCGAAGCGGAGCAGCCGTCGATAGAGCAGCGTCGCCACGGTCTGGTTGTCGCCCTGGCAGCGGATCCGGCAGGTCATCCCGTGGGTAAGCCAAGGGGCGTCGGCGTCGAGCAGCTCGACGACGACCTCGAAGTAGGGCCGGCCGGCCCGGTTGGTTTGCGGATCGACGGGGATCTCCCCACCGCCGACTTGTGTGAGCGAGGGCTCGGTGATGTCGCGCGTGGCACACGGGACGATGCGCTTGATCTCCCCCCGGAAGACCCGCGCGGG
This sequence comes from uncultured Planctomycetales bacterium, assembly GCA_964550865.1. Lineage (GTDB taxonomy): Bacteria > Planctomycetota > Phycisphaerae > UBA1845 > JAFGLZ01 > JAFGLZ01. The sequence goes on along the minus strand of CAZKCX010000227.1, from coordinate 5,419 downwards.
CCTGGCGGCCGCTCGGACCTCGACACGCGACCCGACGGTGGCCTCGCTGTCGACGAGCTGCTCCTCGGTCAGGATCGCGCGGACTTCCCAGCCTCCCGCCGCGACGGTGGCCACAGGGTCTCCCTTCCGCACGAACCGGCCGACGTCACGACGCGTCATCGTCTGTGTCAGGCGGCCCGCGCGGGGCGCCCGAAGCGTCAGGTTGGCCAGGTCCGCCTTGCGATGAGCCAGCTCTCGTTGATAGACGATCGAGCGCTCCTTCTCCTGGACGGCCTTGGCGGGCTCCGTCGCATGGTAAGCATGGTAGCGGATCCGCGTGGCCTCGATGCGAGCCCGGGCCTGGGCGATCGCCTCACGGCACGCGTCGTTCGAGAAGGACAGTAGGGCAGCGGCTGGCTCGACGACCTGGCCCGCCTCGGCGTGGACGTCTTCGAGAAAGCCGTCCGATTCGGCGTGCAAGACCTTTTCGTCCTCCGTGCCCAGCACGCCGGCCGCCTGGACCGGGCGTTCGATGGGGACCGTGAAGATCACCACCGGCACGCCCACGAGCAAGAGCAGGCTTACGGCCACCGCCCGGACACGAACCGGCGCGGTCTCTTGCGCGGTCCAAAGGTACGTGACGAGCCGACGGGCCGTGCCGAAGATGACGCTCCCGACGTATCCCACACCGATGGTCATGCCGACGAGGAAGAGTTTGGTCGCGATGGCCGCGCTGATGCCGATCACGATCACCAGGCGATAGAGGCCCGCCGCGACGCCGAAGACGAAGAGGAAGATGCGCAGCCCGACGCTGCGTCGCCCCCCCCCGCTGGGCAGGCCGAGAAAGACCCGCTTGAGCACGCCTGTGACGTAGCGCGTGGCCTCCTGGCGGAGGTTCGGGATCTCCATCCAGTCGCTGAGCGCGTAGTAGCCGTCGTACCGCATGAGGGGGTTGATGTTGAACAAGATCGTGGCCACCCCGGCGAGGAAGACCACGTTGTAGGCGATGTCGTGCACCAGGCCGGGCTCGGTCGCCGCCCAGATGAACAGGGCGGTCGCCGCGGCGATGCTCTCGAAGTACATCCCCGCGAGACAGACGATCAGCCGGTCGCGCTTGCGGCCGAACCCCCACGAGCTCGTTGCGTCCACGTACGCCAGCGGCGTGAAGACAATCAGATAGACGCCCATCTCCGGGACGTGGCCGCCGAGCCGTTTGCAGGCGTAGGCGTGGCCGAACTCGTGCAGGACCTTCAGCACCACCAGCACGATCCACAAGACGAATAGGTTGCGCGCCAGCAGCACGCCCTCGATGGGCTGGAGGAACCGCTCGAAGTTCAGCCCGGCCACCACGATGGCCGCGCCGACGAAGCTCGCCCACAACGCGAAGAACCACCGCGAGAACATGAACCGCACGCTGTTGACGGTCCGCGTCAGGAAGCGATCCGGGTTCCACAGCGGGATTCGCAGGAACAGAAAGCCCAGGAGCTTCTCCCGCGTCCGGGCCCGCTTCTTCGCCAGATGGCGCTGATAGAGCAGCTTGTCGTCCGAGATCGGCAGGTTCAGGAAGTTCAGCCGATGGAGGGTGATGATCGTTCGATAGAAGTTCTCTTCATCCCTCGGAGTGAGCGACCCCTGCTCGACGAGCTTGTCGAAGATCTCCGCCAGCGGCTTGTTCCGCTCGAGCGCGACGAAGATGGCATAGCCCTTGGTGTCCAGGCGGTAGCTCTGAAACGTCAGCGGGTCGCGCAAGACGTAGGCCGGCTCGCCGCGGAAGAGGTGACGGCTCACCTCCAGGTCCTGGCGCGTGCCGACGCGAACACCGCGGAGCCGCTCGGCCAGGCCGCCCCCGGACGCGTGGGGCTTGCTCGATTGTGGTTCGGTGCTCAGAGCCATAGCTTCAGTCGGATGTAGTCGATCATGCGATGGAGCACGATCCACCAGACGGGTCGCGGACCCACGTTCACCTTGGCCACGCCCTCCATGCCCGGACGGATCCAATCCTCCGAGACCTCGGCGCGGGCCTCCGCGACGAAGACGTTCTTGCCGTCGTGGATCTCCGCGGCGGGACGGATGCGCTCGACATCAAAGTCGCAATGCTCTTCCGGACGGGCGGCCGGCGCGAACGTGCCCGCCTGCCCTTCGCGGAGGTCGTCGACCTCGCCCTCCGGGGTGCGAAGCTCCACGAGGATCTCGTTGAGCGGTGCGACCTCGAGGAGCGGCTCGCCTTTGGCGATGACGCTGCCCACGCGCTTTCGCAGGTCGCCCTTGGCCACCACGCCGTCGATGGGCGACCGGATCTGGGCCCGCCGGATCTGCCCGTTCAGGATGGCGAGCTGTGTGCGCAGCAACCGCTGCTTCGCGCGACAGAGCTGCGCCGTGACGGGGTCGTTTTCGGCCAATGCGTTGTTCAGCTCCGGTTCGATGGTCGCGAGCTCGGCTTGGAGCTCGTCACGTCGCTCGGTCAGCTCGTCCGCCTTGACGCCGCAAAGCAGATCGCCCTTGCGGATGCGATCGCCGGGGACGACCTCGACGGACGCGAGCACGCCGTCGAAGGGCATCGTGATGTGCCGCACCTCGGCGGGCGCGACTACGCACGGCGTGGTCACGTGGTAGTCGATCGTCCCGAAGAGGAACCAGGCGGCGGCGATCGTCAGGACGGCGACGGTCGCCTTGGTCTTGTAGCACCCGCCGCCGGTCATCACCTTCAGGCCGTGACGGACCGCGTCGACGCCGTGGCGAAGCAGCCCCCGCGTGGCCTTTTGCGTCAGCACGAGCAGGGGCGCGAACGGCTCGACCAGCTTGCGGATCTTCTGGATTTGCTCCCGGGTGAAGGGGGCGTCGCGATTCTGGCGGAGGCTGAGGACGGCCACCGTGCCCAGCCCGGCCTGCAGCGGGATCGAGGCCACGGCGTCTCCGCTGGCCGCCGAACGCCATTGCTTGTGCATGCGAAAGCCGCCGGCCAGCTCCTGGTCGGACAGCTCCTCTTGCTGGCAGGCGATGGGCGTGCCGGCGTCAAGGCATTCCTCCATCGCCCCTTGAAGCGGCGCGATCCCGGGTGTGCGGCTCGCCACCTCGTCGAGGCCGGAGATGGAGAGGATCTTGACGCTCCGTCCGCGCACCTGTCCGAGCGCGACTTGCTCGCAGCCGATCTTGTTCCGGAGGTTGTTGGTGATGGAGAAGGCAAGCTGCTCGGGGCTCTGGACCTCGCCGAGCTCGCTCAGGCCGGAGCTCCGCAGGCCTTCCGGGCTGAACGCCGACTTGGTGCCGCGCTGCTCACCGACGAGCATCGCCACGGACGACGCCAGGCTGGTCAGCGACTCCAGCACCGCGAGCCGTTGCGGCATGGCCGACTCGTCCGTCGGCGTGTCGACCAAGGCGATTCGCCCGATGACGGCCCCGGAGGAATCAAACAGCGGCGACGAGAGAAACGCCGCCTTCGTGCCGCCGCGTTTCGGATTGAAGAGCTTGGCGCGGGAGGTGGAGCGCTCCAGCGACTCGGTCAGGAAGCGTTGGACGGCGGATTTCCAGAACGCAGGGTTCGTCGGGCCCGTGTGCCAGTCGTCCTCGATCACCTCGGCCCCGCGCGAGACGTAGAGCGTGGCGTACGGGCTGGCCATCGCGCGGGCAATGATGCGAAGGGAATCGGTGAAGAATGCGTGATGCGAGGATCGCGTCCGCGCCGCCGCCGAGATCTCGAGATACGGATCGGACTGGCTCGGCCTGTCCCGCTTATGCTTGGCGGCGACGGCGGATGGTGTTTTGTGTCGTGTTCCGGACATCCGGACCCCCCACGGGTGTGTCAGGTGCGCGCGTCAGTACTGCGGGGCGATCTCCGCGGCGACCTCTTCGATGTTCTCCGGCAGCGTGATGTCGGCGAAGAATCGAAAGCCGCAGTTGTACGCCCCTTCCCACACGAGGACGCACTTGACGCATCGCGCGAACGTCAGCGGAATGTCGATCTGCGAGCGGTCCAGCTCCAGGCGATAGATGTCGCCCACGTTCACGGGCAGCGGGAACAGCGCGCTGAGACCGCCGATCGAGATGTCGCCGGTGACCCCCTGGATCTTGAAGTCGAGCAGCTGGCTGGCATTGCCCGGCTGGAGCGTCACGGTCGCCTTGATCGGGTAGCGGAAGCCCGCGCGGCGACGACGGATCTCTTCGGGCGTGTTCCGCTCCATCTCCTGGAGCAGCTCGAAGCCGTCGTCCTCGTCCATCGGCCTGGAATCCTGAACTACCTCATCGAACATCGAATCGCTCCTGCGTGTCTCTCGCTACGCGGGCCCGGCGGGCGTCTGACGCCGTGCGCTGTCTTGCGGAAGCGTCCCCTTCCGGCTTCGAAGGCCGGGTGGTCGCCGCCTTGGCCTCGGAACCTTGGAACTCCACGCGGACCCGCAGGCCCGAGATCCATCCGAGGTCCTCGTTGGGCACGGTAAGCTTGACCTTGAACGTCTGGCTGCCGGCGTCGCCCACCCGGCTGGTCAAGGTGACCTTCCCTTCGCGCGTCGGCCAGCGAGCATCGTCCGGCTTCACGACCGCCGTGTCGCCGAGGCGGACGCGATGGGCCAGCTGCATCGGACAGTCGATCGCTACGGTCAGCGGATGCAGCTGGGCCAGCTTGATCACGCTCTCCAACTCGTCTACGGTCTCGCCCACACGCTTGATCAACTCCACGACATAGCCGTTGAAGGGCGCGTAGACCCGCATGTCCTCCAAGCGGAGCTGCTCGAGGCGATAGGTCTCGACCGCCAGCTCGTGCTCGAGCTTGGCCTGCTCTCGCTCGAGAGCGCGGAGCTCGGCCATCACCTCGGTGTCCTGCAATTCCTTCTTGGAGGCAGCGTTCTTCTTGTGCAGGCCGGAGACGTGGTCCAGATCGATCTCCGCCGCCCGCTTCCGCGTCTCGGCCAGTTGGACCTCCACGTTGTTCTCGGCGCGGATCTTGGCGATGACGGTCCGCGCCTGCTGCACGCCGTCGTCGAGGCCGGCCAGCAAGTCGCCCTTGCGGACCGTCTGGCCCTCGGACACCGCAACGCGTGCGATGCGGCCCTTGGCGACCGGCCCGAGGGAGACCTCCTGATACGGCAGCGTGATGCCCGTGATCGTCTCGACGGGCATGCTCGGTCCGCTTCGCGGTTCCGCGTCGTTTGGCCTTTCGCCGGACTCCGCCCGAGTGGTCGAGGCGGCCCCGATGAGGAAACCGGCAAGTCCGATTACCAGGATCCAACCGGAAGGGGGTTTTCTCCACGTCACCATGATGACCCCATTCGAGAAGCTCGTTACCTCGAGAAGCGCTGAGGCGCTTCCCCAGTTCCTATCGGCTCGGTTCCGTAGGCACTCAACCTATCGCGCCGCGCGTTCCGGTGCTCTGTCGCTCGTCGGCTGATGGGTGGGTGGCCCATGGCTTTAGCCGTGGGGGACGCGAATTGGCTGCCCGTTCGTGTTC
>CAZKCX010000226.1:0-9718 GCA_964550865.1 uncultured Planctomycetales bacterium | reverse complement strand
GGCGGGATTCCGCGAAAGGCGGCGCCTCTGCCATCAGCCACTCGAATGCACCCGAATGCCCGGGGGCGGGGCGCGCCTACGCCGGCTGGGCCCGCGTCTTGAAATCGTATTGATGGATCTCCAAGACGCTGAGCAGGTAGGCCAGCGTCGACTCGGCGCCCTGGTTCCGGTTGACCCCCGTCGGCAGGAGGCCGTCATGCCCACCGCCCGTCTCCGCATTGACGAGGGATACCCCCACGTCGTTGCGCCCGGTAAACCACTCGAAGCTCCGCTTGGCCTCCGAGCACCAATGCGAGTCTCCCGTGAGGGTCGCCGCCGCAAGGCACGCCTGGACGAGGGCCTTCGCCTCGATGGGCTGCTGGTCGAACCGGGCCGGCTCGCGACCTCGAACGAACCACCCATTATTGCCGATGACTGAGAGCTGGCCCGCCTGCCCCGTTTGGACCTCGAGCAGCCATCGAAGCGACTGGAGGGCGGCGTCGAGGATCTCCTCGCGCTGTAGGGCAGTGGCGGCGGCCATCAATGCGTGGGGGAGCTTGGCATTGCCCCACGTAAGCTCGTCCTCCCACCAGGGCCAATCCTCTTCCGCGTGCGCCTTCCACGTCTCATACAGCCGCTCAGCCAGGGCGAATCGGATCTGCTCGGCCAGGTGTTGTTCGGGCTCGGCGATGAGATACGAGTCGACACCGAGCAGGGTGTAGGCCCACGGGCGCAAGAAGTCGAAGCCCTCCGTGGGCGGCAGGGCCTTCAGCATGATCTGGTTCGCCAGCGCCTGGATGTCCTCGCTCGGGGCGAGCCGGACGGCCTTTCCCAGGGCCCAGATCGTTCGTGCATGGCTGTCCTCGGAGCCCGTCTCCTCGAGCCAGGAGCGATCGTAGTGCATGAAGTTTCGAAAGCGACCGGTCTCTTCGTTGAAGGCGTAGGCGAGGAACGCGAGGTAGCGTTGCGTGATCAGACGGACATCGTTCACGCCCGGAACATTGGGATCCGACGATGCCCAATCTTCCTCGGGTATCGAGAGCAGCTGGACGGTCGCGATCAGCGCCCTGGCCGTATCGTCCGTGCAGTAGCCGTGGTGAAGGTTCGGCGTTGACCGCGTCGCATGCTGAAGGATGGCGGTGTCGTCCGTCAGGACGAAGAGGTGACGCAGGTCGATCGTCGGCAGCGGATCCATCTCCAGCGGCGGCAACTCGGCCATGGCACTCCTCGGCAATGTGCAACCCGGGCTCGTCGGCGAATCAGTCTACCGGATCGAAGGCGGAAGTAAACACTGCGTCGGATAGAGCAAGCCAAAGCGGGTGCGGGCAAGTTCTGGCATCGCCCTGGGAAACGAGGCGATAGGAGTCGATAGCCCTCGAAGAGGGCGACGGAATGCTTGCGCCGGCCACGCTTGCGCCGGCCACGCGCGAAAGCGAAAGGAAGTATTCTCTCCGTCGCCCCTCTCGGGGCTTGTTCGATTCTGCATCCGATCTCCCAGGGCTCGCTGCGCTCGCCCTGGGCTACAGTCCTTCGCCCCCGTTGGGGGCTGGGCAGCGGAGACTGCGTTCCCCTTGGGGTACACTCCTTCGCGTCTGTTGGGGCTGGGCAGGAGAACTTCTTCCTCGGCAGCGGAGACTTCCTCCTGGTCAGCATTGACTCCGTCTTGCGCTGCCCACCGCAACACGCAGCCGTCAATCCGTCGATCCCCATGTGTCCAGGTGTCAAGGAGTATCCGCGCCCAGCCCAATCTATACCGCCGTGGGTCGTGAAGGGGCTTGCCGACCGGGCTGGAGATCCGCGACGTCCCGGGTATCATGCGCCAGAGGTAAACGCATTCCCGTTTCCGATCCGCTGTTCGATCCTCCGGAGACCTCGCACATGATACCCACGCTGATGATTCTCGCGGTAAGTCCTCTTGCCCTGCCGCCGACACCGGTACAGGAGGAGCTCGCCGAGGCCCATCGCTGGGCGTCGGCCAAGCTTGGCGGGGCGGTCGAGCCGTCCCTGCCGAACCTCGGGCTGATCGTTCAGGCCAACAACGACCCCATCCAGCAGAATGGGCGGTACGGCAAGCCGCTCCTCGTCGGTGGCGAGACGTACGAGCGCGGGATCTATTGCCACGCCGTCAGCAGGATCCTCGTGCGCTTGTCCGCTCCGGCGAAGCGCTTCTCCGCCGTTGTCGGTGTGGATTCCAACAACCAGACCCGCGGGGGCCGGGGCAGCGTGGTCTTCGTGGTCCGGGCGTCGGGCAAGGAGCTCTTCCGGTCGAAGACCCTTCGCGAGGGTATGCCGGGTGAGCGCGTTTCCGTCGATCTGCCGACGGTCCATGCGTTCGTGCTGGAGGTCACGGACGGCGGCGACGGCATCGCCTGCGATCAGGCCGTCTGGGCCCAGGCCGAGGCGACGCTCGCCGACGGCAAGCAGGTCCGGCTCGGGGAGTTGCCGGTCCGCGACGTCCGGCGCGCGGTCACGACCGATCCGCCCTTCTCGTTCGTCTACGGCGGCCGACCGTTCTCCGAGCTCGTCGGCGACTGGAAGGTGAACCGGAAGACCGACAAGCTCGACGACGAACGGTTGCGACGGATGGCCACCTATGCCGATCCCAAAACGGGACTCGAGTTCCGATGCGAGGCCATCGAATACCTCGACTTCCCGACGGTCGAGTGGACGTGCTATCTCAAGAACACCGGTTCGGCCGACACGCCCGTCATCGAGCAGATTCGCCCGCTCGATACCCGCTTCGATCGCGGCGGCATCGGGACGTTCACGCTCCATCACGCCAACGGCTCGGCGTGCGGGGCGTCGGACTACCGGCCGCTCGAGACGGAGATCGGGCCGAACGCGAAAAAGCGTTTCGCCCCTGTCGGCGGTCGCGGCTCGAATGGGGTGTGGCCGTACTTCAATCTCGAGGGATTCGGCGAGGGCGTGATCGTGGTCGTCGGCTGGCCCGGGCAATGGTCGGCCGAGTTCTCGCGGGACGCCTCCGATCGAATCCACGTGCTGGCCGGTCAGGAGTTGACACACTTCAAGCTGAGTCCAGGGGAGGAGGTCCGCACGCCGCTGATCGTCTTGCTGTTCTGGGAGGGAGACTGGATCCGGGCACAGAACCTCTGGCGCCGGTGGATGAAGGCGCACAGCATGCCGAGGCCCGGCGGACAGCTCCCACCGCCGCAGCTCCTTGCCTCGAGCTCGCGGGCCTACAACGAGATGATCGACGCCGACGAGCAGAAGCAGATCATGTTCATCAACCGCTACCTCGAAGAACGGATCCGGCTGGACTACTGGTGGATGGACGCCGGCTGGTACGTCCACAAGACGGGTTGGCCCAACGTCGGGATATGGCAGGTCGACCCCAAGCGATTCCCGAACGGGTTCAAGCCCATCAGCGCCCACGCGCACAAGCACGGAATCAAGATCCTCGTCTGGTTCGAGCCGGAACGCGTCACGGCCGGGACGTGGCTGGCGAAGAACCATCCCGAATGGATCCACGGCGGGAGCAAGGGCGGGCTGCTGAACCTGGGCGATCCCAACGCGCGGACCTGGCTGACCGAGCACATCGACCACCTGCTGACCGAGCAGGGCATCGACCTGTATCGGCAGGACTTCAACATGGACCCGCTCGGCCACTGGCGGGGCAACGACGTTTCGGATCGCCGGGGGATCACCGAGATCCGGCACATCACCGGGTATCTGGCCTATTGGGACGAGCTGCGCCGGCGGCATCCCGACATGCTGATCGATTCGTGCGCTTCCGGTGGAAGGCGGAACGACCTGGAGACGATGCGGCGGGCGGTGCCGCTCTGGCGGAGCGACTACGCCTTCGAGCCGATCGGCCACCAGTGCATGACGTATGGCCTGTCGATGTGGCTTCCCTTCCACGGCACCGGGACGGTCGCGCACGCCGAGGCGGGCTACTATGGCGCGGGCAAATCGCCCGTCGAGCCGTATGCGTTCTGGAGCAACGCGGCGCCGAGCCTGGTCCTGGCGATGGACCTGCGGGAGCGGGACCTCGATTACGATCTGCTTCGCAAGCTCGTCGATCAGTGGCGACTCGTCAGCGAGTGCTACTACGGCGACTTCTATCCGCTGACGTCGTACTCGCTGGCGAAGGATGCGTGGATGGCGTGGCAGTTCGACCTGCCCGAGAAGGGCTGCGGCATGGTGCAGGCGTTCCGCAGGAAGGAGAGCATCTACGAGGTCGCGCGGCTCCGGTTGCGTGGGCTGGATCCGGATGCGGGGTATACGCTCACCGATGTTGCTACGGGGAAGAACACGTCAGCCTCGGGGAAGGAACTACTCGAGCGGGGGCTGCGAACCGAGATCATCGACCGACCCGGCGTGCTTGTTCTGACGTATCAGCGGGAGTAGCGGGGCGGCACTTGAGCATTCGACCGATTGGCAGACGTGTGCGGTGGGTAGCATGTCCACACCGAAGGGGTGGGCATCAAGCCCATGAGAAGACGTGCCAATTCTCCCACTGCCCCACGGGGGCAAGATAGAATGGCCGGGGGCGTAGCGAAGCGGAGCCCCCGGAAGCCTATCATTGAAACAGCGATTCGGAGACGAGGCTCATGCGTGGACAGCGAGGCCACAAGTGGATGTGGGTGATTTCGGCCGTCGTCGCAATCGGCGGCCTTGGCCCGTGGACGTCTCAAGCGGCCGAAACGGCAGCCGACACGGCCAGGGAGATCCTCGCCGAGAGCGGGATCCGGGGCGGATTGACCGTGTGCGTCGGCTGTCGGGACGGCGCGCTGTGCGCCGATCTGGGCGCAGGCAAGGGCCGACTCGTGCAGGGCCTGGACCGACGGGCGGACGTCGTGGACAAGGCCCGCCGTCACGTGCAATCCAAGGGCCTCTATGGCCGCGTCTCGATCGATCGGTGGACGACCGCACCCCGCCTGCCCTATGCGGACAACCTCGTCAACCTGTTGGTGATCGCGAAGGGCGAGACCGTGCCGCAGGACGAGGTGCTTCGCGTGCTCGCGCCGGGCGGCGTTGCCCTCGTTCCCGAAGGCGACTCGTGGAAGAGAATCACGAAACCGCGCCCCGACAGCATCGACGATTGGTCGCACGTCCTCCACGACGCGAGCAACAACGCCGTCGCCGAAGACACCGTCGTCGCGCCGCCGCAACGCATCCAGTGGATGGCCGGACCGCGAAACGCCCGCCATCACGAGAGCCTCGCCACGGTTACGGTGGCCGTATCGGCGGGCGGACGCTTGTTTTCCATCATCGACGAGGGACCGGCCGCATCGATCCTGCTCGACCCGTCCTGGATGCTTGTCGCCCGTGACGCCTTCAGCGGCGTGCTGCTTTGGAAGCGTTCGATCCCGACGTGGCATACGCACCTGCATCCGTTCCGGCAGGGCCCGCCGGAGCTGTCGCGACGGCTCGTCGCCACGCCGGATCGCGTCTACGTCACCCTCGGCCTGCCCGCGCCGCTGACGGCCCTCGACGCGAAGACGGGAAAGACCCTCACGACGTACGAAGGCACGGAGGATACCGAGGAGATCCTCCACAACGACCGCGTGCTCTACCTGGTCGTGGGCGATCCCTCCCCGCGACGGAACGTCGAGGCGAAAGAGCGACCGGGCAAGACGATCCTCGTGATGAACGCACTGACGGGCAAGGCACGGTGGAAGCGTGAAGGTGTGCACCCACTGCCGAACTCGCTGACCGTCGGCGGCGGACGCGTGTTCTATGCGGACCATGACGGGCTGGTTGCCCTCGACGCCGAGAGGGGCAGAGAGCTATGGCGCACGCCGCGGGAATTCGCCAAGAAGCGCGCGGCGTGGTCGTCGCCCACGGTCGTCGCGGCCGAGGACGTCGTATTGTGCGCCGATCGCGTCACGGGCAAGCCCGAGCACGTGGACGAGAACACCAAGGCGAAGATGGCGGCCTGGCTGGCCAAGGGCGGCTATCCCGGCGACCTCGTCGCCTACGATGCCGCGACCGGCAAGGAGCTCTGGCGGTGCCTCTGCGGCGAGGCGTATCACGCCCCCATCGACGTGTTCGTCATCGACGGCGTCGTCTGGTACGGCGAGAGCCGGGCGCGGCAGGGGCCGGACTTCACGATGGGTCGCGACCTGCACACGGGCGAGATCGTACGGCGCATTCGCCCCGACAAGGCGTTCGACACCACCATGCCGCACCATCGGTGTCATCGCAACCGAGCGACCTCGCGCTACATCGTCGTCGGTCGGACGGGCGTCGAGTTCGTCGACCTCTCTACCGGCAAGGGCCTGCGGCATCACTGGACGCGCGGGACGTGCCAATTCGGCTTCCTCCCGTGCAACGGCTTGCTCTACGTCCCGCCGCACGCCTGCGCGTGCTATATCGAGGCGAAGCTGACGGGCTACTTCGCCTTCGCGCCGCAGCCCGTGAAGCTCGATCCGGCTTCGCCGAGGGATCACGTCGAACGCGGCCCGGCGGACGTACCCGAGGCATCGTCCAAGGACACCTCGCCCGATCCCAAGGACTGGCCGACGTATCGCCGCGACGCCGCGCGAACGGGGTGCACGGAATCGAAGGGGCCCGTCGCGCCCCACGTGGTCTGGCGCGCCAAGATCGGCGGCGAGCCGACGCCCCCGGTGGTCTCGGGGAACGTCGCCCTCGTGGCCTCGACCGACGCCCACACGGTGCATGCGCTGGATCTCACCAGCGGCAAGGAACGATGGCGGTTCGTGGCGGGCGGGCGTATCGATTCGCCGCCTTCGATCGCCCGCGGCCTGGTCGTCTTCGGCTCGGCCGACGGATACGTCTACTGCCTGCGGCTGGCCGACGGCGAGCAGGTTTGGCGATTCCGCGCTGCGCCGGAGCCGCGGAAGATCGTCTCGTACAACCAGGTCGAATCGCCCTGGCCGGTGCATGGGAGCGTGCTGATCGATGGCGATGCGGTGACGTTCGCGGCCGGACGATCGTCATACATCGACGGCGGGCTCCTCCTCTATCGGCTCGACCTCGAGACCGGCAGGCCGCTCGCGCGACGGCGCATTTACAGTCGTGATCCTAAGACGGGCGGACAGCCGGGCGAGCCAATCATGTTCGAGATGCCGGGTGCGCTGCCCGACGTCCTCTCGGCCGCAAACGATCGCGTCTTCATGCGTCGGCTGGCCTTCGACCCCGCGACGTTGAAGTCGGAAGAGTCCTGTCCGCATCTCTACAGCCCGGCGGGGTTCCTGAACGGCGACTACTGGCACCGCACGTATTGGGTCTACGGCGATCACTTCTACTCGGGCTACATCGGCTGGTTCTTCGCCGGCCACGAGAACGCCGCCGGGCGGTTGCTCTGCGTCGATGACAAGACGATCTACGGCTACGGCTACAAGCCGAGGTACTACCGCGGATCGCGGGAGCGGGAATATCACCTCTTCGCCACGGCCAAGGCCGAGCTGCCAGATCCGGGCCCGCCCGACTACCAGCGGGCCAATCGCGAGTACCCGCATCGCGGCGGCGGGAAGTTCAAGGTCAAGTTCGCCTGGAAGCGGGACGCGCCGATCTTCGCCCGGGCGATGGTGCTCGCGGACGATAGGCTCTTCCTCGCCGGGCCGCCGGACCGGGCGCAGCGATCGATCGCCATCTACGAGGGCAGCCGCGGCGCGATCCTCCTCGCTGCCTCGGCCACCGATGGAAAGACGTTGGGCGAATACAAGCTCGACGCGTTGCCGGTCTATGACGGGCTCATCGCCGCACACGATCGGCTCTTCCTCTCGCTGAAGGACGGGACGCTGCTCTGCCTCGGTGATGCGAGCGCCGGCCCCGGCGCCGAGCCGCTGCCGGACTGGTCGAGCGATCGCGGCATCGCGCGAGGCCAGGCCAAGGAGCCGGGCCTCGTCGGGCATTGGACGTTCGACAAGGGCCAGGGCGCGATGGCCGAGGACCACTCCGGCCTGGGGAACGACGCCGAGGTCAACGGCCGGTGGGTCCGCCAGAACGACGGTGCGTGCATTCAGTGCAAGGGCGCGGCGGGCGCAATCACGATCCTCGACAGCCCGCTGATCCGCTTCGGGGGGGATAGCTTCAGCATGTCGTTCTGGGTGAGCTTGGAGGGCTATGACTGTCGGTTGTTCGGTAAGGAGGCGTATCCGCGGAACTGGTGGGTCATCAACGTGCTTCCCGACGGAAGACCGGAGCTGGTCATGGGGCAGGGGAAGAGGAACTCCATTCGGCCGACGTGGAAGGCGCCGCTGCCGAAGGGGAAATGGGCGCATCTGGCCTTCAGCGTGGAGCGAAAAGAGAGTCTGGTCCGTTGCTACCGGGACGGCAAGCTCGAGTGCACGAAGAAGATCCCGCCGGCGCTCAACGATCTGAGCGTGAAGGGCCGCGACCTGATGATCCCTTCTTTCCACAAGCCCTTCGTCGGCCTGTTCGACGAGCTGCGCCTCTATCGCCGCGGGCTCGACGACGCCGAGGTCAAGGCGATCTTCGAGGCTTCGCGACCCGGGTGAGCGGAAGCTTGGACCAGCCCTTAGTACCGCGTTTCACAAATCGTGCGACTGCGGACAGAACCGCACACGCCACCGTCGCTGCCCGAGCCGCTTGTGGCGAGCCAAGTCGAGCCGCCGGATTCATCCGGCGCGGCCGCGCGGCATCAATGCCGCGGCTCGGGCAGGTAGTCGCGATACTTCTGAAATGCAATACCAGGGCGAGCGCGGCTCACTTCACCGTCGTGTTCGTCAGTTCGAGGTTGTCCACGTAGAACGTGACGGCCTGGGTGGCGTTGCTGCTGAAGCCCAGCCAGGTGAGCGTCTTCCACTCGGCGCTGCCGTTGGCCAGGCCTTTGAACGTCTTCGGCGCTTGGCCGGGCAGCGTGACCGTCAGCGTCCACGTCCCCGTCGATTGCGGACCGAGCCCGGCGCTCGCCTCGTATCGCACCCACTTGCCGACGGGGATCTCGAGCAGCGGCTTGCCGGCGGCGACGAGCTTGCCGCCTCGGACCCACAGGCTCGGCCCGACGCGATACGGCTTATGGTCGTCCCGCCACTCGACGTACATCACCACGCCCTTCTCGACGCGCATGTCGAACCGCAGCGTCGTCACGCCCTTGTCGTGCCCGGGCGTCCAGTAGAAGTGTGGGTTGTAGGGGTGTCGCAGGTTCGGTGCGTCCTGGACCTTGAGGCATCGCTTGCCGCCCCACTTGGAATCGGTGTGGCCGATGACGACGCCCACCGAGTCGCCCTTCTTCTCCGTCAGGACGCGGGCATCGACGGGTCGCGCGCCCTTGGGCGCCGCCTCGAAGTCCTGATGGAAGGTCAGCGGGGGCGCGGGCGGCGGCGGCGGCGCGGCAAACTCCGCAAACGGCACGTGCGGCACCAGCTCCTTCATCGCGTCTCCCCACAGTGCGAGCGGCCCTTCCTGAATACCGGCTTGGGTGTAATCGAACGGCGTGAAGCCGATCTTCGCCGCGGGTGAGCCGGGCTTGAGGTGGAAGTCGCCCTTGGCGGGATCGACGAACATCGGATCGGCCACGATCGAGTTCGGCTCCTTGCCCATCGCCTGCCACTCCTCGAGCGTCTTGCCGTGGAACGTGACCGGCTTGCCGGAGGCGTCGTAGTAGAGGTTGTCGTGCGAGACGACGTTGTCGTCCTTCCAGCTCCCGGTCGAGTACAGCTCGCCGCCGTCCCAGTAGACGATGTTCCGCTCGAAGAGGAACGAGACGTGGTCCTCGACGCGCGAGCGTTGGAGCTGGCCGTCCATGCTATAGGCGAAGATGTTGTTGCGGATTACGTTCTCCTTGCCG
>CAZKCX010000225.1:0-9725 GCA_964550865.1 uncultured Planctomycetales bacterium | reverse complement strand
TGGAGTTGCTGCCACAGCTTGAACGCGGCGGCGGCCTGGAGGGTGAAGGCGCGGACCTGTTCGGCGCGCGGCGGGTTTTGCTCCGACGGACGCAGCAACATCACGGTTTGCCCTGAGCCGTCTTCGGTCGAGCGGACAAACAGGGCATGGCCGCGATCGCAGACGTGCGCCTCGCGGATCGTCTCCTCGCTTGCCCCCTCCAGGAGCGCGCGGAGGACGGCACATCCGCCTTCGATGTGTCCGTGTTCATCCTCGTGCAGGCACGTGTGCAGGCAGGCGGGCGCGAACTTCGAGCATTCGCCCTGCAAGACCGCAATCTGCATCCCCGTCGCCTGGGCAAGCAGCGCGGTGGGTTCCTCGGGAAGCGTGGCCTCCACGTCGAGCTGTTCCTGCACGGATGAAGCCATGTCTTGTCGCTACTCCGTCGTTACTCGCCGGCGGTTGCGGTGGATTCCGCCTTGCTGAGCAACTGCTGCACCTCGCCGATCAGCTTCGAGGGGCTGAAGGGCTTGGGGTGCATGACCACGTCGAGGCCTTGAAGGCGATCGACGATCTCCGCCTGGTCGCACCGGGAAGTCAGCACGATGGTGCCCACCTTGGGCAGCCCCTCGCCGGCGCAGGTGTTCGCGAGCTCGATACCATCCATCACCGGCATGTTGACGTCGGTGATGAGCAGATCGGCCTGGAGCTTCCGCACCAGGTCGAGGGCGACCTTGCCGTTGTTCGCCTCGTGGACGTCGTGCTGGCTCTTCTTGAGCCACAAGCTCACCACGCGAGCGATGTGGACCTCGTCTTCCGCGATCACAATGACGGCCATCAATCGTCCTCCGAGGCGTTGATCTTCGATTGCTTGCCGATCGGCAGGGAGATCGTGAACGTGGATCCCTTGCCGCGCTCGCTTTCGAGTTCAATCGTCCCACCGTGCGAACGGACCGTTTCCTTGGCGATCGCCAGGCCCAAGCCCGTCCCGGGCAACTGGGCGGTCTCCTCGGTTTCGGCGCGATAGAACTTCTCGAAGATTTGGTCCTGGTCTTCCGGCGCGATGCCGTAGCCGGTGTCGCGAACCGAGATCAGCAGTCGGGCGCCGTCCTCGACGCACGAGACCTCCACCTGTCCGCCTTCCGGCGTGTACTTCACCGCGTTGCCGACGAGGTTGGTGAGCACGACCGCCAGACGGTCCTTGTCGCCACGGATCGTCGGCACCTTCGACGGAAGGGACAGGCCCAGCTCGATGTTCTTGGCGTCGGCGGCGGCCTGCTGATCCTCCACCACCTGCCGCACGAGACGAGCGGTCTGGACGTCCCCCATCGTCAGGCGCGCCGAGCCGGCCTCGAGCTGGGAAACGCTCAAGATGTCCTCGACGAGGTGACTGAGCCGCTCCGTCTCGCCGATGATCACGTTGTAGCACTCCCGCAACGAGTCGCGGTCTTCCAGGACGCCTTCCGACAGCGTTTCGGCATAGGCGCGGATGTTGGTCAGCGGCGTGCGAAGCTCATGCGTGATGTGGTATAGGAACTGGTCGCGCGCCCGTTCCATCTCCTTTTGATGGCTCATGTCCTGAAGGAACAGGGCGATCTGTCCGTCGCCGGCCTGCCCCGAGACGCGCACGGCCTTGAGCCGAAGGGCGATGCCCTGGGATTCCAGCTCGAGCACGCGGTCCATCGTGCCCCCGCCGAGCGAACGCAGGGAATCCAACGACGCATCGAGCACGTCGGGCAGGCTCTGATCGAGAAGCTCATCCTCGGATTGACTGAGCATGCGCTCGGCCGTCGCATTGGCGAAGGTGATCTTGAGATCCTCGCTGACCATCAACAGGCCGTAGGTCATCTTGTTGAGCAGCTCCGTGACCCAGTTCGACTGGTATTCGCCGACCGTCTGCATGGCCTGCTGCTGCAACTGATAGGCCTCGAGCTCCTGACGAGCCTCTTCCGCCTCGGCGAGCAGTCGATTCCAGCCCTGGCTGAGTCCGTCCTGCGCGTCCTCCAGCTGGAGCTGCAGGAGATCGAACTCGATCTGATTGGCCAGCGTCTCCAGGTTCTCGCCGATCGTCTTGAGCGGCCGATTCCGCCGCGAGAGGGCCCAGGCAACCCCGAAGCCGACCGCGGCACCGAGAACCGCCACGCCCGCCAGCAATCCAATCTCGTTGATGTCGGAAGGCCACATGTCTTCGCTTGCGTCCCCGTTGGTGATTGCACTGCACCTGGCGTCACGATCGGCCACGCCGACGTCGCCCCGGTCTACTCGCCAACACGCGTCCTCCTTGGGCCCACGCGTTCTTTGTCCGCGCGTGCTCGCGGCGGTTCCGGCGTTGTCCCTCGGTGGCGTTGGGGCCTGGTTGGGTCCGATACCGAAGGACGGCTCCCCCACTTCCGCAAGAAAGGTTCGTGCGCAGTGGTGCGCACAGACCGACCGCGCGGCACCGGAACCGCTGCCGACAATGCGCGTCAGAATCAATATCGAAGGAAGGCTTCGGTCAGTTAACTTAGCTCGGCCCGAGCGGCCGGGCCGCGACAGGGGCACACTTCGTGGAAACGCAGCCTAAAGGACCCTTGGTGTTTCGAACCGCCCACACAGCGTTCCCTCTTGCGTTCCGGCTCGCCTCCGGTCGAGCGCCGCGACCGAGAACACGGAACCGCGTACGCTGTATTCCTTGTGCGCGTTCTGTATGCCTTGTCCGATAACGCCGGGGCCTTCCCACGACGGCCACATCGCGCACACAAGGAATATCCCTTGCTCGGCCAAGGGTTTTCCGATCCAGGTCAAGACCGGGGAATGAGACACGGCCGCATACAACGACGGAATGCTCGTCCGACCGGAGGGACGGCGGTCGGATACCGACGGCGCGCTCATCCCTCCTCGAGCGCCCGGCGGCGCCCGGCGATGTGCCGTCGCGCGGCCTCGGGAAGCGTGTCCACCTCCAGCGCCCGACGGTAGACGTCCAGCGCGTCGCTCGCCTTGCCCTGCTCTTCGTAGATGTCCGCGAGCAGGAGGTACGCGTCCGCATAGACGGGCCGGCGCCGAATGAGATCGCGCAGCGTTCGGACGGCGGCGTCGGCGTCGCCCGATTGCCGGTGAAAGAACGCGAGCGTGTAGGCGTATCGCGGCGCGTCGGGGCGGAGTCGCGCCGCCCGCTCGCAGAGCCGAATCGCTTCCGCGGTGTCCTCTTCCGCGATGAGCACGGAAAGGTTGTACGCCGCGACCGGGCAGTTCGGATCTACCCGAAGGGTCTTGCGGAACGCACGGGCGGCATCCTCCGTCCGCCCCACCTCCCCGAGCAGCAACCCCAGATTCAGGTTGGCCGCCACACTGTTCGGCTCCACCGCGATCGCCCGACGAAGGCTCTCTTCGGCCTTGCGGTTTTGCCCGAGCATGTTGTACGCGATGGAGGCGTTGACGAGCGGCGCGATGAAATCCGGTTGCAGACGGGTGGCCGTCTCGAATTCCGCCACCGCCTGCCTGATGTCCTGCCGGGACATGTGGAAGTTGCCGAGATTGTAGTGCGAGGCGGGGTCGTCCGGCCTGGCCCGCATCGACGTGATGAACTCGTCCGTCGCACGACGCAGATCCTCGCGCGCCTTTCGCGGGACCTGCTCTTTGGGGACGCCGGCCAGCGCGCCGGCGGCTCGGATCCGCACGAGCCGGAAGTCGTCGCGCGTCGCCGTGAACAGCTCCTCCAACGAGGCGGGATGGGGGTACTCGCCCAACACCTCCGCCGCCGCGCCCCGCACCATCGGCGAGGGATCCTTCAACGCCGCCACGATGGCCGACCACTTGCGCGGTTCGTCGCACGCGCGAAGCAGGCGAATGAGCGAGGTGGCCACCACCTCGTCGTGCTCCGGGTCGCGGATGGTCTCGAGCATGGCGTCGAGCCGCGACCAATCGCGCTTCTTCCCGTCGGCCACCAACTGGGCCCAGCGCAGCACCGGCGCCTGGTAGTCGCGCGGATACCACTTGCGGACCCACGTGTCCGACCACTTCGGGGTCTTGTCCTTATGACAAAGGTTGCACGCATTCGGCGAGCGGTAGCGGATCGTGGCAAGCGGCGTCGGCGGCCGCATCGAGTGATCGCTCCGTCGCATGCGGGCGAACTCCGTCATCGGCATGTGACACGCCACGCAGGTGTCGCCCTCGGTTCCACGCTCGTGGTGGGAGTGCTCGGCCGACTTCGTCACGTGCTCTTCGTGACACGGCAGACAGGCCTCGTTCGTCCGCTCGCCGGCGAAGCGGTAGCGCCCGCTCGACGTATGACAGTGATTGCAGTCGAGCTGGCCCGACTTCGCACACGGGCTCATCCGCCAGAGCGTGAAGGTGTAGTTCTCGCCCAGGTCGCGGCCGTCGGGGTAGAAGTCGGGGTGCTCGAGCGTGACCAGATCGTAGTGATCGAAGTAGCGCTCCCCGGGCATAAACGACGGCGTAAGCGGGATCATCTTCGCGTGGCACGGCGCGCACATGCTGTTGGTCTGCTCGGCGGTGAAGGGGGCGGTCCGGATGATCTTGATGTCGTCCGGCGGGCGGCCCTCGGGGGCTTCCCGGCACACACGGACGTGCTCGGCCCCCGGACCGTGACAGGTCTCGCAGTTGATCCCAGGCTCGGCCCAGACGGTGTGATAGCTGTCGGTGCCCAGGTCATAGTTCGTCGAGAGCTGGCTGACGTGACAGCCGTAGCAGGAGGTGTTGAAGGTCAGCGGACGATCGCGCCAGTCCAGGGCCTCGTCGGTGCGGTCGGTGAAGTGCCGCACCGCGCTGGCGGTCGTGTCGAACCACTCGTTGCGCCGGACGTCATACGCCACGGGCAAGACCTGGAGGCGACCGCGCTCCATCGGCGTGAGCAAGTAGTAGACGTTCTTCCCGCCCAAAACGTGCACGATCGGATACCTCGCCTCCCCGGCGGCGGCCTTCTCCTCGATGAAGCCCTCGTCGGCGCCGATCCGTGCGCGGTACTTTCGCTCCCCGATGACGAGGCTCTCGCGCTGCGGCGCAAGATTCTCCTCGGCGAACGCCGCCGTATAGGGCTGCATCGCCAGGCCGTGATGCGAGTCGGCCCACAGCTCGTAGAACTTCTCGTGGCAGCCACGACAGCTCACGGAGCCGACGAACGGAGCGGAGGTCGTCGCTGGGGCTTCTGGCTCTGGGGAAGCGGCGGTCGGTCCGCCTTCGGCCAACCACCAGCCGAGAGCGATGAGCATGCCGACGGCCAGCGCGGCCAACACGCCCAACGACGCTCGGGCGTTGCGTTGTCTTCGGTGAATGCGCAAGAGACATCTACTCCAAACGACTCAGCGTCGGCACCGGCAATTCCTGGCCGAAGACCCATTCTACTGCCTGATCCCGCCGATGCCATGGTGCGCTTGCGGTCCGTGCGGAGGGACATGCTCGAGCACTGTCCGAATGCCGAGGCGTACGACAAGGGCCGTCGGCACATCCTCGCCCTCGGCGAGAAGCTCGGCCTGAAGTTCGAATAGGTTCACACAACGGGGTGCACCGCCCGCGGGATCGGTCGGCGGGGGCACCAGGCGAAAAGGGACGGCGCGAGCGTCGTCATCGCCGTCACGCGCCGGCCGGACAGAACGCCCCGCTGAAGTATTGCAGCATGATCCCGGGAAAGAACACCTCGTTGAACCCCACCGTCAGGTCGGCGGGCTTGAAGGGCACCGACAGCTCGGCCACCGTCGCGCCGTCGAGCGTGATCTTGTCCTCGTCGATCTGACCGATGCCCTGGTCGCGGGCCTGCACCAGATAGGGAACCTCTGCCGCGTCCAGGCCGATGATCCGAGCGGCGGTCGCGTCGGCGGCCGCGGGGTCGGTGCTGGCCAGCAGAAACCAGTCGCCCAGCGTATCGGCCACATCGATCGTCTCGCCCCAGTAGCCCGGCATCACGTGCGGGCCGTTGCCCTCGCAGCAGATCGAGCCGTCGATGATCGCCAGGTCGGGCTGCACCGTCCGGGCGATGTCGAGGAAGCATTGCTCGACGCCGCCGGCGGCGTCATGCAGCATGAATCGCCAGCCCATCCCCATGCCATAGACGGCAAACGGTGTCGTGCCGACGAAGTTCTTCAGCGAGCCGGTGATGCGCGCCCAGCGATGCGACTTCGGCACGGCGATGGAGATGACCTTATCCGCCTCCGTCACGAGCTTCGAGACGAGGATGTGGTCGAGATCGGTGTGCGGGGTGTCGAGCTGTTCCCAGCCGGGCGAGTCGATCTCGAGCGCCGCCACGCGGGCGAACCCGGCATACCGCTCGTTCATCGCGGCGATCTCGGCCAGCAGTGTGGTCGAGCCGTCGAGCGCGACCGCCCGCGCCCACGGGATGTCGCTGACCTGCCCGCCCTCGCCGATGACGACCTCGGCCGCCCCGGCACGGAGGCACTCCTCAGCCACCGTGAGGACGACCTCGATCTTGGTGCTCTCCCCGGACGTGAAGACGTTGCAGTCGACGAAGCCCAACCCGCCCCAGTTCGGCTTGATGAAGACGGTTTCGCCCTCGCCGACGATCGACGCCATCCCGCCGACGCCCTCCAAGGCCTCTCGCGTCATGGCGTAGAGATCCGTGCCGCGCACGGCCGTCACCCGCGACGCCTCGGCGAAGGGCACATCGTCGGGCGAAGGAATGAACGGCCCCGGCACGCCGAGGTTGCAGCCGGTCAGGCATTTGGCGGCGCCCAAGCCCGCGCACGTGCCAAGCGTCCGGCGAAGGAAGCTGCGTCTGGAGTATCCATGCATGGGAGGTTTCTCCGGAAGGGCTGACGTCGTTTCGGCTCGTCTGGTTCCTGGGTTCAAGAAAGGCGCATCCTGTTTGCGGCTTGGCCCCGCCCGAAATCGGTGTGGTGCGCCGCACGGCTCTGTCCAGGGTATAGCGCCGGGCTGAGAAACCGCAAGCTGGGCTTGGTCCGGTCGGTGGGGGGTGATTGGGGTGTTTTCCACTAGATGTTTCCATATTACATGAGTATCGGAGTATTGTTTATCGGTGGAACTGTTCCGTAATGTCCCGCGATGTCGCGGATTTTGGAAACTGGGGACGGGCATCTCTTCCTGGGGCCTCCTTGGCGTGGGACGGGATTCGGGTGGCGGGACCCGGCTTTGCCTGTACCCACTCAGTCGAATTCGTGTCCCCCACCTCTGAAGAGGTGGGGCACCCTAAGGGGAGGTGGGAGACCCTGAGGGGAGGTGGGCCACCCGGCTCCATTATGGATAAGGGCGTCAGCGCAACAGCAGGGTCTGGGGTATCGGGTGTCGGGTCTGGGGAACGGCTACGGCAGGGGTTTGGGGGGAGGAGAACCGCAACAACAGCAAGGTTGGGGGTTGGGAAGAGGAACAACGCGCGGGTGATGGCCGGGCTGAGGACAGCCCGGCTCGGAATGGGCCGTATGGCCTTTCAGGGGAGCGGATCTAAGAGCCGTTCGGCGTTGCGGTGC
Source organism: uncultured Planctomycetales bacterium (assembly GCA_964550865.1). Taxonomy (GTDB): domain Bacteria; phylum Planctomycetota; class Phycisphaerae; order UBA1845; family JAFGLZ01; genus JAFGLZ01. The sequence continues at coordinate 2,313 of CAZKCX010000225.1, read as the reverse complement.
AGAATAAGGTGGCGGTCCTCATCCGTGATGTCCGCCGACAGCAGCGCGCCGATGCCGTGATGCGGATCGAACCACGGCAGGTCCGTGCCGAAGAGCATCCGATCGGCGCCGACCTCCGAGACGAACTTCTCGATGACGCCCCGATTGTCGAGCACGGCCGTCAGCTCGAGGTAGGCGTTGGGGAACTCGTTGGCGATCCGCGCCGCCGCGTCCCAGTCGCCATGACAGGAGTGCCCAATCAAGAGCGTGAGGTTCGAGTAGTGCTCGAGGATTTTTCGCACGGCGTCCGGCCCATCATAGGGGCTGTCCGCCCAGGTGTGCGCCAGCACCAGGAGACGCGCCGCATCGGCCAGCTCCCACGCGGGACGATACCGGTCGTCCGTCAGCGGCACCTTGTGGTATTCGCAGAGGAACTTGACGCCGACGAAGACGTCGGGGTGTTGCTCGATGAGATCGAGGTCGTCGCGAAGCTGATCCGGGTAGTTCCCGTTGACGCAGACGTACGCCCGCAGGCGATCGGGGAACCGGTGCACGGCGTCGATAGCCCCCTGGTGGCCGACGTCCGGGGCGAAGAGCGGGCCGTGATGGGCGAAGCACAGCATCCGCACGCCGGCCGAATCCATCGTGCGGATCATGTCCGGCGCGTCCGGTCTCGGGAAGTAGATGCTGTGCCACACCCCCATGTGCCCGTGCATGTCGTACACGGGGCAATCGGCGACGCGTCCGTCGCGCCAGAAACCCTCGGCCAGTGCGGAGTCGCCGATCATACGCGCACCTTTTCGAGCAATCGCTCGAGGTTCTCGCCCGCGATGGCCCGCTTGTCGGCCTCGTCGATCTCGGCGTGGCGGATCGCCAGCATCATTCCGCCGGGATACTGAATCGGCATGCCGCTGCCGTACAGTAGTCGCGAAGAACCGAAGTCCCGGACGAGGGCCTCGATCCCACCGTCCAGGAGATAATCGGCCAGGTCGACGTAGACGTTCTCATATCGCTCCAGCAGCGGGCGAAACCACCGGTCCGCTCCCCAGCAATCGTAGTCGGAGACGATGCAGGTCAGCTCCGGCTCCTCGGCGAGGATGTCGTAGACGGCATGCCAGGTCGTGCCGCGAGCGATTGAGAGGATCAGCGGGATGCGTCGCTCGAGCATCACCTCGAACACGGGTCCGAAGACCTCGGTGCGGAGGAGGTAGCGGTGCGCCTCCGGAAAGACCCGCAGGGCGCGGATGCGGTTGCTCCGCATTTGGGGGATCAGCTCGTCGGGCTTTGGGAACTCCGGTAGGCAAGGAGGCAGGAGCGTCCAGGAGCCGACGAGCCGATCGTGCGGGGCGATCGCTTCGGCGAGCATGCCGTTCCCGATCGTCGGCGCGACGTCGAACTGGGCGATGTGCCAGACGAGCGCCCGCTCGATCCCGTTTCGATCCATTTCGGTAAGCAGGGCCTCGGCGGTCGGGATGGGTGCAGGGACGGCGACGGCCGGCCGGCCGACAAAGGCATTGGCGTCGAAGAAGCGGAGCTCTACACGAGACTCATCCAATCGAACCCCCTTGAGGGGTAGGCGTATCCTCGCGGGCAAGGTACCATACGCACGCGGTAGCTGTCGATCCTGCAAAGGGAGGTCAAGGCGATGGCGCAGATTGATGCGACGATGGTTCGAGAGTACGACATCCGCGGCTATGCCATGCCCGCGCCGGGACGCGAGGTCAACCTCGACCCGACGGTAGCCCACCACATCGGCATGGCGTTCGGCTCGCGCCTTCAGGTGGGCGCGAAGGTCGCCGTCACCGGCGACGCGCGGCTCACGAGCGGAAGCCTCCGCCGGGCGGTGGCCGAGGGATACGCCGCGACGGGTGTCAACGTCCAAACCGACCGCCAGCCCGTCCCGAGCGGCGTGATCAGCTGGTTCGCCGGCAAGAACAAGCTCGACGGCGCGTGCCAGATCACCGGCTCGCACAACCCCGCCTATTTCAACGGGCTCAAGACCGTCGAGGGCGGCAAGGCCCTCTTCGGCGAGGAGCTGGCCACCATCGTCGACGTCATCAGGGCAGAGAAGTACCGCCTGCCCAAGAAGGCCGGCACGATCTCGCAAGTGGACGTCGTTACGCCCTACCTCAAGATGCTGGACAGCGCCTTCCCCAAGACGCTGAAGTGCAAGCACCGGATCATCCTGGACGCGGGCAACGGCCTGGGCGGCGTGCTCGTCGAGGCCCTCCGCGCGAAGGGCGTGGAGGTCATGCCGGTTCTCACCGAGCCCGACGGACGCTTCCCCGTGCACCTGGCCGACCCTTCCAGCGCGGAGGGCCAATCCTTCATCGT
>CAZKCX010000224.1:0-9728 GCA_964550865.1 uncultured Planctomycetales bacterium | reverse complement strand
TCCAGCGTGGTCTCGAGCAGGTCGCCGCGGAACGTCATTGCCGCATTGTTGACCAGAATGTCGATGCGGCCGAACTCCGCGATCGTCTGGTCGATCATCCGGCGGATCTCTGTCTCCTGGGAGACATCCGTCTGAACCACCAGCGCATTTCCGCCGATGGCCCTGACAGTCGTGGCGGCCTCCTGCAGCTCCGGCATGGTGCGGGCCGCGAGTGTCACGTCACACCCGGCGCCGGCCAGCTCGACGGCGGCGGCACGGCCGATGCCACGTCCCGCGCCGGTAATCACCGCCACCTTTCCCTGCAAGTCCTCTTGTGACATCCCAACCGCTCCACGCAACCCATTCCTCACACGACAACGGCCAACGAGTCGCCCGCCTCGACCCGCGCGAGGTGCCGCAGCATGATGACCGTGCCGACGCGGTCGCTCCGGCACTCGAAACGTACCTGACCGAAGAGATCGACCACGGTCCCGAGCAGGTCCCCCTCGCTGACGTCGTCGTTCAGGTCCACGGCGGAAAGGAACAAGCCCTCGACGGGCGTGACGTTCTTGGTCTGAAGGTGACCCGAATCCGGCGTCGGGTCCTCGATGATCCGTTGGTTCGGGGGCGGCTCCACGCGGCCGGACCGCATACCCAACTGGCACATCAGATTCGCGAGTCCGGCAGCATACGCATCGATGTCTTGCCTACGACAGCTGCCCATGCCGGACGTCTCACAGTAGATCGCGGGGACGCCACGCTCCGCGGCGGCCGAGAGCGAGCGTCCCTCGTTCGGCGAGGTACCCCACACCCACGGCAGACCAAACGCCTTGGCCGCCTCCCGTTGCCGCTGCGTCAGCGCCTCGTCCAAGAGCGAGAAGCCCGCAAGCGGCACCATCCGGTATGCACTACCCGCCGCATGGAGATCGCACAGGAAGGAGGCCTTGGCGATGAAGTCCTCGGTGAGGCAATGGGCGATGCGCTCCGTGAGCGAGCCATCCGGACGGCCGGGAAAGACCCGCGCGAGGTTCTTGCCGTCGTCCGGACCCTCACGGTCCGCGGCGAGCCACGCGTCGACGTTGCAGCACACGACGCCCACCCACGTGCCGGTCAGCAAATCCGGGGCAAGATCGGCATAGGTCTGCTGCACGGCGGCCATCGGCTCGTATTCATCGCCGTGCACGCCGGCGAACGTCACCAAGGTCGGCCCTTCCTTCGCCCCACGGACGACCACGACGGGCATCGCACGGTCGTCCGGCCCGTCCGGACCCACCGGATGACGGTACGTTCGCTTGGCGGCGTCGGGGGTGTCCCACCAGGGGCCGGAAGGGCTTTCGCTCATGGTCGAACCTCAACCGAAGGCGTCGGGGGCACATGCTGTCTGTGGTTTCGGTTCCGGACGGGCCCATCGCGGGGGCGACCGCGCGTCCTACTCGTATCGCAAGGCCTCGACCGGGTCCTTTCGACTGGCCTTATACGCCGGATACAGACCGCTGACCAGCCCGACGAGGACCGCCACGGTCAGCGCCCAGACGATGACCTTCGGCGGAATCGTCGTCTTGACGATACCCGGCAGCACGGCCTCCATGGCGTTGGCGAACATCATTCCCATCAGCAAGCCGAGCGCGCCGCCCAACGTGCTGATGATCAGGGCTTCGACCATGAACTGGAACAGGATATCCCCGCGACGGGCACCCACGGCGATCCGCACGCCGATCTCCCGCGTGCGTTCCGTCACGGAAACGAGCATGATGTTCGTGATCCCGATGCCGCCGACCACCAGGCTGATGCCGGCGATGCTGTAGAACACGGCCGCGAAGATCAGGCTTGCCTCGTTGAAGGTCTGGAGCATCTGTTGCTGGTTGAAGATGCGGAAATCCTGCTCCTCGCCGGCGCGAATCTTGTGGGTGCGCCGCAGGATATGCCGAACCTCCTTTTCACACGCCGTCAGGCGATCCGGATCGCTGCTCTTGATCGTCAGGCGATGCAGGTGCTTCTGCCGCAGAACGCGACGCAGGGCCGTCCGCACCGGGATGAATGCCCCGTTGTCCACGTCGTCCAACCCCACGGCTCCCTGCTTGCGAAGCACGCCGACCACGCGGAATCCCTTGTTCCCGATCTTGATCGGCCTGCCGACCGCCTCGCCCCCGGCGAAGAGCCGATCGGCCACGCTGTATCCCAGCACGACGACCGAAGCGCTTTCGGAGTGCGATTCCTCGGGTGAGATGAACCGTCCGGACATCAGCTCATAGCCGTGGATGTCCGCGTACTGGTGGGTCGTGCCCTTGACGTTGACCTGCGCGCTCTTGTTGAAGTACTTGAGGATCTGCGGTGCGTAGACGAACGGCGCGATCAGGCCGATCTCTCGGCCCTCGGTCCGCAGCGTTTCCGCGTCCTCCAACGTTAGCGACTCCGCCATGCCGACCGTGCGCCCCGAAAGCTTCTTCTCCGCCGGCATGACGTACAACATGTTGGAGCCGAGGCTCTGAAACTTGCCGAGGATGTCCTCGCGCGCGCCCTCCAAGATCGACATCGCCGAGATCACCGCCATCACGCCGATGACCACGCCCAGCGTAGCCAACGACGAGCGAAGGAAGTTCGCGTCGAGGCTGATGAGGGCCGTCTTGATCAGGCGGAAGAAGAACAAACGACGTCCTCGCTACTCGTCCTGGGCCGTTGCCGTCTCCGGTTCGGACAGCGCGGGCGGTTTCGGGTTGGGGTTGATCTCGTCACCGGTGATCTTGCCGTCGCACATGCTGATGATGCGCCGCGTCTGCTCGGCCACCGCCGGATCGTGCGTCACGATGATCAGGGTCACGCCCTGCTCGTTGAGCTCGTGGAAGAGCTGCATGATCTGCGCGCCCGTCCGCGAATCGAGATTGCCCGTCGGCTCGTCGGCCAGCAGGAGCGACGGCTCGTTCACCAGCGCACGGGCGATCGCCACACGCTGACGCTCGCCGCCGGACAGCTCGTTCGACCGGTGATGGGCACGATGCTCCATCCCGACGCGCTCCAACGCCCGTATCGCGGGCTCACGGACGCGGGCCCGTCGCGCGTAGAACATCGGCAAGGAGACGTTGTCCACGGCCGACGTCCGGTTGATCAGGTTGAAGGTCTGGAACACGAAACCGATGGATCGATTGCGAACGGCCGCCAGCTCACGGTCGGAGAAATCGCTCACGCGTTGGCCGTTGAGCTCGTACCAGCCGCGGGTGGGGCGCTCGAGGCAGCCGAGCAGGTGCATCATCGTGCTCTTGCCGCTGCCGGAGGCGCCGGTAATGGCGACGAACTCGCCCCGCCGGATCTTGAGGTCGACGCCGTCGAGCGCGTGAACGACCGAATCGCCCATCTTGTAGTAGCGGGCGAGGTCGTGCAGCTCGATGACGAGCTTCCCGTTCCGGGCCGCCTCGTCGCTGGTTTGCGAATCCGTCTCAGACGACATCGTGTTCTCTGCGTGTGCGCTGCCGACGCTACTTGCCCCGCTCCTTCGGCGGACGCGGCGGAACGAGGTAGACCTCGTCCCCTTCCTTGAGCCCGCTGCCGGGCAACACCTCCGTGTACGTCCCGTCGCTGATCCCGGTTCGTAGCGCGATGAACCGCGTATTCAGCTTGTCCTGGGGCGTGGGATCCGGCACGAACACGCCGTACTCCTCACCCTCGCGCCGGATGCACCGAGACTCGACCAGCAACACGTCCTCACGGCTCTCGGCGGTGAACTCCACCTGCGCCGGCAAACCGAGCTGGAGCATCTCGTAGCTGTTCTCGCTGGTCAGCAGCACGTGCACGCGATACTGGACGATGGCCCCATGCACCTCTCCCTCGGGGTCGATCCGCTCGATCACGCCCTCGAACTCCTCGTCGGGGAATGTATCGACCATAATCCGCACGCGTTGCGTCGGGTCGACATGCGGACCGGCCGGCTGGGTGCTTGGCTGTGTGGCGGGCTCGGCCTCCGCTTCCACCGCGTCGTTGGCCTGCGATCCGGGTTGGGTCGACGCCTGCGTCGCGGCCATCTTCTCACGGCGCTGTCGCTTCGGCCCGCCCGCGCGCATCTGGGGACGGGCCTCGGGCGGCGCGATCTTCCGGACCAGGCCGAAGTCCGCGTCGTCGACCATCGCCACCACATACAGCTTGTCGGTCTGCGCCAGCTTGATCAGCTGCGTGCCGCCCGTGAGAGATTTCGTTCCCGACTGCACGAGCTGACCCACCTGGATCATCACGCCCGCGATCATCCCGTTCGACGGGGCCTTGATGACCGTTTCGTTGAGCCGCTCCTCCGCCTCGTTTACATTTCGCTCGGCGGTGTCGACGGCCTTCTCGGCAAGCTCAGCACGGAGCCTGGCGAGCTTCGCCTCGCTCTCGGCGGAGATCTTCGCGGCCTTTGCGGCCTCGAGCTGAGACTCGCGCGCTTTGGCCGTCGCCTTCGCAAACGCCAGCTCATCGTCACCTCTGGCGCCTGCGGGGAGCCCCTTCAACTTGTCCAGCCTCGCGACGGCGTCTTCGTATTCCGCCTCGGCAGCAAGGACATTGGCCTTTGCCCGCATCAGGCCCGCGGAATTGGCGTCCTGGGCCTGTTGCTCGGCAATCTTGAGCTGCGTTTCGGCATCCTGGAGCTGGAGCTGTGCGATGTCGTAGCTGCGTTGCTCGTCGTTCGGGTCGAGCACGACCAGCGTCTCGCCGGCGAGGACGTAATCCCCCTCCTCGACGGTGACGTGCATGACCGTGCCGCTCGCCTCGGACTTGATCTCGATGTACTTGGCGGGCTGGACGCGGCCGCTCGCGCTAACGGGCGAGCGGAGGTCTCCACGCGTGACCTTGACCTTCTCCCCGGCCAGCCAGCGTGGCGTGTACTCCACGTAGTTGATGACGAAGTAGTATGCCCCGCCGACGATGGCCGCGATAACGAGGATGACGATCCATTTCTTCATGCCGAACGCGATGCCTCAATCTGTGGTCTGCTACCGTTGGCTGGTTGTGAAGCCCTGTAGCTTATCAGGTTCGCAGGGTTTGGCCAATGGGCCAAGGGCAAACGCTCGGTCCCTACCGTTCCCGGGCCTGCAGCATCGAATTCGTCTTCGCTAAGCCACCTGCTAAGGATGCTTGAACAGACAGCGAAGCTTGGGTGGTCCGCGGCTTCCGTCGCGCCGGACCGAATAGCCAGGCGAATTCGTGTTCCCCGCCGCTGAAGCGGTAGGCCGCCCTCATGGGAATTCCTTCCGGCGCACTGGTCGGTCTTTCCTGAAAGCAGCGTAGCGCCGTGGGGGGAGCTCAACCCCCGATCGCGTGGCACTCCAGGCCGAACGTATCCGCCACCGCCTGGTTGGTCACACGACCGCTCTCGATATTGCAGCCCTGGGCGATGCCGGGGTCCTCCGCCGTCGCCTTGCGATAGCCGTCCTTGGCAAGCTTCAGAACGTACGGCAAGGTCGCGTTGGTCAACGCGAACGTGCTCGTGCGGCCGACCGCCCCGGGCATGTTCGTGACGCCGTAGTGGACCACGTCGTGCAGGACATACGTGGGCTCCTGGTGCGTCGTGGGTTTGGAGGTCTCGATGCAGCCGCCCTGATCGATGCCCACGTCCACGATCACCGCGCCGGTCTTCATCTGCGAAACCAGCGATTCGCTGACGAGCACCGGGCACCGCGCCCCGGGGATCAAGACGGCGCCGATGACCAGGTCGGCCTGGCGAACGTACTTGCGGATCGTGTGGGCATCGGAATAGATCGTGTGGACGTTCGGCGGCATGAAGTCGTCGAGATAGCGAAGCCGGTTCGTGTTGACATCCATGATGGTGACGCGGGTGCCCAACCCCGCCGCCACCTTGGCCGCGTTCGTCCCGACCACGCCACCCCCAATGATGACCACATTGCCGGGCTCGACGCCCGGCACGCCTCCGAGCAGGATCCCGCGCCCGAGCATGGGGCGTTCGAGATACTTCGCCCCCTCCTGAATGCTCATCTTGCCGGCGACCTCGCTCATGGGCGTGAGCAGGGGTAGCTGCCCCCGCGCGTCGCTGATCGTCTCGTAGGCGATCGCCACAATGCCCGAGTCGAGCGTGGCCTCGAAGAGCTCACGATCCGCGGCGAAATGCCAATAGGTGAAAACGACCTGGCCGGGCCGCAGCAAAGGTATCTCATCCGCTTGCGGCTCTTTGACTTTTACGATCATGTCGGCCTGCCGCCAGACGTCGGCGGCCCGGTCGATGATCTGAGCCCCCTGGTCTGCGTATTCGTTATCGGTCAGACCCGAACCGAGTCCGGCCTGCTTTTCGATCAAGACCTTGTGGCCGGCCTGGCACAAAAGCTCTACGCCCACGGGCGTGATGCCCACGCGATACTCGTCGGACTTCGTTTCCTTGACCACGCCAACGATCATTTGAAAAAAACTCCTTCGATCCGGGCACCGATACGCTATACTAAGTCTTCTCGGCGCCTGCCCGCGCGCTGGGGCAAGCGTACTCCGGGGACAGGACGTTTGCAACGGCAGTGCGGGCGTTTCGGGGGCTCATAGGACGTGAAAACCCTCGCTCCGACATTCGCAGCGCTGCTCGGCAGCCTCGCGCTGGCTGGTTGTGCCTCGTCGCCAACCAAGCCGACGCCGTATACCACCATCCGCGTGGACCCTTCTTCCCTTGCGCACGCGACGCCCGTCCTGCCCGACGCCGAGTGGCAGGTCCGAATCCCCTTAGGCCTAGAAGCCGCTTCGGACCACACCTGCCGGCTCAACGACCAGTACGAGCTGATCGAAATCCGCACACCCGCCAAGTGGCAGGCCTTCTGCCGCCAGACCGGACTGGATTGCGAAGGACCACAGCCTGACTTCTCTCAGGGCCTCGTCGTCGGACTCGTCGCCAGCGTCGGGGAACCCGCCGACGGGGTGTGGCCGACCATGATCCGAGAGCTTCGATTGCACGAGAACGGCTCGGCGTGGCTTCGCGGAAAATTCCGTACAGGCCTCTATCGCCCGGTCCTCGTCGACCCCTACTGCAACCTGTTCTATGTGAAAAACTTGCGCAAGATCGTGCTCGTCGAGATCAATCGCCGAGCCTATCTCACCTCGCAGTAGCCACCGGGAAGCATTTCGACAACACGGTCCATAGACGAATAGACCGTCGGCGTGCGGTTGCTTACGCAGATGTGGCTTTTTGGAAACGTCTGATCGAAGCCGTATAGACCCTTGTACGCACCTCCGGCAGAGCAACTTGTAAAATACCATTTTTCTGTGCCTTATGCGCCACAACTTCGCTTGCGACGCGGGGCGCTGGACTTGGCGTCGATGAAACATAGGCACAATCGCCGGGGAAGCACGTTGCCAAGAATGAACATTGCCTTGACGCAAGCCGATACGATAGTAGAATTGGCCCAATACTTGGTGTGGCCGTTGCGCGATTGTTGATCTGAGGCAACGCGATTGAATCGCTTGCGCGTCGAGCCGGCGGTCACCCGAAACACGTCCATGTCAGACACGACGACGCAATCCGACGCGAAGACGCCCGGTGATTCTACGGACGCGGAGGGCTCGCGAAGCTCGGTGCACCTTTCCGATCTGGCCGAGCGCGTCTTTCATCGGCTGCCCGTGGGAATCGTCGTCTTTGATGATCAGTTCCGCGTGCTGAGTCAAAATGCGGCGGCGGCGTTCCTCGCCCGTCCGGACGAACCCGTCACCGAATGGCTGCAGCAGGCCACGATCGAAGGCCAGTACCAGGACTGGTCCGAGGAACTGCGCGGCGTGCTGGCCACGGGAACGGACGCGCGGTTCGAGAACGTCGCCTGTGAGGGACCCGATGGGCAGGCGCGGCTGGTGAACATCTCCTGCACGCCCCTGCCGGAAGAGGACGATCATCGGATTCTCGGCGGCGTGCTCGTGCTGGAGGATATCACGCTTCAGGCCTCGATGGAGCAGCGTCTGGCGGTGAGCGAACGCCTCGCCGCCGTCGGAAAGCTGGCGGCACGGGTAGCGCACGAGCTGAACAACCCTCTCGACGGGATCTTGCGGTACATCAATCTGGCGATGCGGGTCGGCGCGGCCGACCGGGACGACCGGATCGAGCGCTATCTCTCCGAGGCCAAGAAGGGCATGATGCGGATGGCCCAGATCGTCCGCGAGCTGCTTCAGTTCAGCCGGACCTCGCATTCGGACTACTCCCAGACGTCGGTCAACGAGCTGGTCGAGGATGCCGTCAAGGCTTTGGCGAAGGAGGCCAACGCCGCCGGCGTCACGGTGATCTTGAGCCTGGAGTCCGAGCTTCCCCCACTCCATGCGGGCAGCCTGTTCCAGGTCTTCTGTAACCTGATCAAGAACGCCATCGACGCCATGCCCAACGGCGGGACGCTGACGGTGACCACCAAGAAGGTCGAGCAGCACATGGTGGTTCGGTTCGACGACACGGGCGTCGGCCTGCCCAAGGAGATCGATCGGATCTTCGAGCCGTTCTTCACCACCAAGGAGCAAGGCAAGGGTACGGGCCTGGGCTTGGCCGTCTCGCGGGACATCGTGGAACGGCACAACGGGCAGATGACCGCCGAGAACCGTGAGGGGGGCGGGGCGAGGTTCGAGATCCGTGTCCCGCTCAGTAGTTGTGTGGGGGTCGAGGCTGCCTCGGAGTCCTCGGCTCATCCCAAGGGGTGACGTACGTGCAACCGCAAAACCGATTGCTCATCGTGGACGATGACAGCATCATCGTCGAATCCCTCTCGGAATTCCTCCGACTCGAAGGGTACGAAGTCGACGGCGCGGAATCCGTCCGTCAGGCGTTGGCCTTTCTCGAGAAGAACCGCTACCACGTCGTCATCACCGACGTGAACATGGCGGAATCCGACGGCTTCGACCTCCTGCGGATCGTGAAGGAGCGATACCGCGACACGGTCGTCATTATGATCACCGGGTACGGCACGATCGACTCGGCCGTCGAGGCCATCAAGCTCGGCGCCTACGACTACCTCACCAAGCCCATCATCGACGACGAGATCCGTCTGGTCGTGGAGCGGGCCGTCAAGCAGCAGGCCCTCATCAAGGAGAACCAGGATCTTCGGCGCCAGCTCGACCTGCGGTACAACCTCGACAACGTCATCGGGCACGACTATCGCATGCTGAAGATCTTCGACCTCATCGAATCGGTCGCCGATTCGACGACGACGGTCCTCATGCAGGGCGAAAGCGGAACGGGCAAGAGCCTGATCGCCCGCGCGATCCACCACCGAAGCAGCCGACGCGACAAGCCCTTCGTCGAGGTGAGCTGCGGCGCCCTGCCGGAGACGCTCCTGGAGAGCGAGTTGTTCGGGCACGTCAAGGGGGCGTTCACCAACGCCGTCAACGACAAGGACGGCAAGTTCCGCGCGGCCGACAAGGGAACAATCTTCCTGGATGAGATCAGCGCGTCGTCCCCGGCGCTTCAGGTGAAGCTGCTCCGCGTGCTGCAGGAGCGACAGTTCGAACCCGTCGGGAGCAATCAGACGCACACCGCCGACGTCCGCGTGATTCTTGCCAGCAACAAGGATCTGGCCAGCGAGGTCGACGCCGGAACGTTCCGGCAAGACCTGTACTATCGCATCAATGTCGTGACGATCCAGGTTCCTCCCCTCCGCGAGCGGATCGGCGACATTCCACTGCTGAGCGAGTACTTCCTGGAGAAGTACTGCAAGCAGCTCGGCAAGGAGATCCGCGGCATCAGCGATGAGGCCCTCGAGCTCATGCAGACCTACAGCTGGAAGGGAAACGTCCGCGAGCTGGAGAACTGCATCGAGCGGGCC
>CAZKCX010000223.1:0-9732 GCA_964550865.1 uncultured Planctomycetales bacterium | reverse complement strand
CGCCCACTGGGGCATGGTGTTGAGGTTGCGGCGATACGTCTTTCCGTCCTTCTCGACGATGACCCAGTCCTTCGCGCGGCCGAGGGGCGGCTCGGGAAGGTCGCCGCTTCCGTCGGGCACAGGCGTGGGCTTGAAGTCGTCCACCTCGGGCAGGGCAACGGGCAGCTCCGACTCGTCCACGCCGTAGGGTCTGCCCTCCTCGTCGTGGAGGATGGGGAAGGGCTCACCCCAGTATTTCTGCCGAGAGAAGATCCAATCGCGGAGCTTATAGTTGACGGCGAAACCGCCGCATCCCTGTTCCTCGAGCCATTCGGTGATCGCCTGCTTGAACTGAGCGGTCGTCTGGCCGTCGAACTGGCCGGAGTTGACGGCGATGCCCTCGCCTTCGTACGCCTCTCCGACGCTGCGGTAGAAGCGGCCTCGCTCCATGATCTCGCGGAGCTCGGCGGGGCTCTCCGTCTCCCATTTTCCGAGGAGGGCGGAGAACGTCTTCCGCCAGGCGTCTCGCACGGTCCCGATCTTGTTTCGCTTGACGGCCGCAAGCATCTCGTCCGGGAGCTGGCGGCCCAGCAGGCCTGAAAGACGAGCCTGCGCCGTGTCTCCGGGAACGGACGCAGGCGTGTAGTCCGGCGTCCACTTGGCCATCTCGGACAGCTGCTCCGCGAGGTCCTTGTCGGGATCGTCGGCGACGGCGAGCAGGAAGTCGGCGAGCTGGTCTTGCCAGTTCTCCTCGACATTCGGGAGCTTGCCGCAATGATCGACGAAGTGTCGGATCGCCCGCACCATCCAGGGGTAGACCACGTCGACGATCGGTAGGTCGAAGGCCTCCGCGAACTCGTAGTCCCGCTGATCGTGGGCGGGAACGGCCATGATCGCGCCGGTGCCGTAGCTCATGAGGACGTAGTCGGCCACCCAGATGGGAATGCGGGCCTTGGGGTCGTCCTCGGGGTAGACCGGGTCGAGGGCGTAGGCGCCGGTGAAGACGCCGGTCTTTTCCTTGGCCATGTCGGTGCGGGCGAGGTCGCTCTTGCGGGCGGCCTCGACACAGTAGGCGTCTACGCGCTCCTTGTGGTCGGTCGTGGTGATGACCTCGACGAGCGGGTGTTCCGGCGCGAGCACCATGTACGTGGCGCCGAACAGCGTATCGGGGCGCGTGGTGAAGACACGGATCACGTCGGACATGGTCGCTCGTCTCGCGGCGGCGGCCGCCTCCCCCGCGAGGGGGAAGTCGACGTCCGCGCCTTCGCTCCGTCCGATCCAGTTTCGCTGCATGAGCTTGATGGGCTCGGGCCAGTCGAGATCGTCCAGGTCGCGCAGGAGGCGTTCGGCGTACTTCGTGATGCGAAGCATCCATTGCTTGAGCGGGCGACGGTAGACGGGGTGGTTGCCGCGATCGCTGAGGCCTTCGTTGGTGACCTCCTCGTTGGCCAACACGGTCCCGAGCGCCGGGCACCAGTTGACGGGGACCTCGGCCTCGTAGGCGAGACGCTGGGCGTCGATGATGTCGCGCTGCTCGTCGGGATCGAGCGAGTTGAAGCTCCGCAGGCCGACCGGACCGCCCGTAATGGCGTCGAGGTTCGGGCCGTCCGGTGTGGGGTTCAGCACGACGTCGCCGCTCGGCGTGACGAGACGGTCACCGTCCTCGAGCTCGTCGATCAACTCGGAGATGGGCCGCGCGCGGTCGGCGGCATCGTCGTACCAGGCGTTGAACATCTGCAGGAAGATCCACTGCGTCCATTTGTAGTAGCGGACGTCCGACGTGGCGAGCTCGCGGTCCCAGTCGTAGCTGAAGCCCAGCTCCTTGATCTGTCGGCGGATGTTGTCGATGTTCTGCTGCGTCGTGATGGCCGGGTGGACGCCGTGCTCGATGGCGTACTGCTCGGCGGGGAGCCCGAAGCTGTCCCACCCCATGGGATGGAGCACGTTGAAGCCGTTCATCCGTTTGTAGCGGGCAAGGATGTCCGTGGCGGTGTATCCCTCGGGATGGCCGACGTGGAGGCCCGCGCCGCTGGGATAGGGGAACATGTCCAGCACGTAGTACTTGGGCTTGGCGGGATCGAAGTCCAGATCGCCCGGATCGGGTGCGCGAAAGGTCTTGTGATCCTCCCAGTAGGCTTGCCATTTCTTCTCGATCGCGGCGAAATCATACCCACCGGCGTTGTTGTCTTGAGCGCACATGGATCGAAACCTCAAACGGGGTAGTCGTCTAGTCGTAACGGAAACGGATCGGCTTGGTCAGGGCCGGTCCGCGCGGAGACACGCGCCGGCCCGAGGCAGTAACAGTCGGTCGCGTCTCTGGCGGCATATCATGAGGGTTTTTCCCGAAACGGCAAGAGCCCTCGCGGCATGGCGGAGGGCTCTTTCGCGTCTGATTCGAATTCGTCTGTCGTCGGAGCCCAGTCAGTTGACGGAGAGGCGCAGCAGGTGCCGCAGCCTGAGAGATTCTCTCAGAACCACCGCCCCGCCGAGTTGTCCGACCGTGTTCCTCATGGCGGCTTGGACTCCTGACTTATGTAGGAATATCGGCAGGAGGGGCGGGAGTCAAGAAGGAATCGTCATGGTGCTCCCAGCGCCTGCATGAGCAGCATATAGGGGTCCTGCCAACCGACGGGGAACACGTCCTCGTGGAGCGGCGACTCGTGCAGGGTCTGGTCGACGAGGATCGCCTGGGCCGGGGCGGTGATGTCCATGATCTCCGTGATGTCTCGCGTATGGCTCAGGCCGAGCAGGTGGCCCAGCTCGTGGGCGGCGACGTTGGCGAGCGCCGTTCCCATCTCCTCGACGGTGGGGTTCAGCGGCATGAACAGCTCGAAGGTGTCGGTGAAGACCACGCATTCCTCGGCCTGCCGGCCGTTGTAGAAGTCGACGCTGTCGGCCAGGCCGAGCAGGTTGGCGTCGAACCCGCCGAAGAAGATCCGTGTCACGTCGCCGACGGGGTCATCGCCCTCGGCGGTGCTATAGAAGTCGACGTCGTAGGCGGCATACTCTGCGGCCACCATCGACTCGATGATGTCGATGATTGCGTTCGTCTGGCCTGCGTAGGTCGGGCTGATGTCGGCGGCGTCAAAGGCCGGTACGGTCATCGGACCGCGGCTGCCGATATGCACGCCCGTTTCGCCGTCAAAGTCCAGTAGGACCGTTTGCTCACTGGGCTCGGGCACGGGAGAGGTCGGCTGTCGGGAGATCGTTACCGTGTAGCTGCCCGTGGAGGGAGCGGCCGGGCTGGCGGCGATCGCCAAGTAGCACTCGGTGAGGTCCTCGCGGACGGCGTGGTTGAGATAGGGGTCATAGGCGCCGAGCGAGTAGCTGCGATCGTCGTTGACGAGCATCAGCATGCCGCGGTCGTCGAAGAGGCCCAACGCCGCGTCGAGCGATCCGCCTTGCTGGGTCTCGACGATAAGTCGGTCTCCGTACCGCAAAGCTCCCAGGTTGAAGATGTCGACGTCCGTGGTCGACTCGATGGTTCCCGAGACGCTGATGGCGCCGTCGGCCGGCAAGTCGATTGCCATGGCCGAGGTCCATTCATCGCCGAGTTCGGCGGATTCGACGGAGGCGGCAACGGCCGTCGTGCTTGGGCCGCCCAGCACTGCGGACAGATCACCGCTTTGGGCCCCGCAACCGATGAGAAGAAGGACGAGGCCGACGGCAAAGAAGAGCGAGATCCGGCGCGAAGTCCGCGCGTACATCCCCCTGTGCGACATGACCGTACCCGTTGCCCTTGGGCGCTACGTTGTCCTGGAGAAACCGGCGCTCGGCAGGAGAACGGGGTAGCGCACACGCACGGTCAGCGCGCGCACGCGCCCCCGAGATTGGTCGCGACACCGCTGGGTTTCCAAGACGGGAGTCGTCCGAGAGACGCGGTCCGTTTTCCCCGGCCACGTCCCGACCGCCACCTGCAGAGTTCACCCGGTTCGATTCGCAGATCGATCGCCCGGACGTCACATCGCCCGGCAAGGCGACGGCGCGGACAGCGTCGAGATCGCGAATCGACCTACCAACGCGCGGCGGGCCTACCCCCCAAGGCGGGAGGACGGATGATGCGGCGGGCCTCCTACAGCACGACGCGTATCACTGCCGGCAAGATACGATTCAATTGGCCGTCCGGCAAATCGCATCCTTGCCTATCTTCGCGAGCCGGCGTTCGGACGTTCAGAGAGTGGGTCTTATCGGTCGCAAGTAAGGATCGGGGGTCGGTCACCTGCCAGGTGATGCAGGGGGAGGTGGATCTGTAGCGACTCGCGTAGCGAATCGCCCGGCGGGGCAACCGCACTCCATAGCGCCGATTGGCGGAACGGTCTTCAGGTGGTGGAAGGGGCGTCGTCGCGGCCGGCGCGTTCGACGTCTTCGTCGGCTTGCTCTTCGGCGGGTGGCTCTTCCGCGGACGCCTGCTGCTGTTGGGCCGTATTGTAAGGGTTCTCTTCGGGCGTCTCGCCGTAGGTGTCGTCCTCGCCCGTGGGGTCGGTGTCGAAGGGTTCGGCCTCCGCCTCATCGTGGGCGACTGTCGATTCGTCTTGGCCGACACTGGGGTCGGCATTGCCCTGTCCATTGGCCTCGTCGTCGGCGAGGTCGGTCTCGCCGGTGTCGAGGTGTTGGTCGTAGTCCTCATCTTCGGTGTAGGAGTAATCCTCGGACTGGTTGTAGTAGTCCTCGTCGTCGCTGTACGGGTCGGCCTCCGTGTGGTCTTCGGACTCGCCGGCGTAGTCCGACTCCTCGGCGGCGGACGATTCGGCGTTCGTGTCGTAGGTGTCATAGCTCGACGTACTTGCGGCGCGGTCGATCTCCGATTCGACGTCGGCGAGGCCCTTCTTGAACTCGACGAGGCCCTGGCCCAGGGAGCGGGCCACCTCGGGCAGACGCTTGCCGAAGATCAAGAGTGCCACTACGCCAATGACGACCAACTCGGTCGTACCGGGCATGCCGATGAAGCCGAGCACGGTGGGGGTGTTCATGACGTCTTCTCAGGGGTCTTGTCGGTCTCGCTCGTGGCCTTGGGCTCTTCGGGCTTGGGCTTTTCCTGCTGCTCGTCATCGCTGCCGGACAGGCCCTTCTTGAACTCGACAATGCCCTTGCCGAGGTTCCGTCCGATCTCGGGCATGCGCTTGCCGTAGAAGACCAGCATGCCGACGATGATGACGACAGCGAGTTCCCATCCGCCCAACGGCAGGAACGCGAGTATCGTCAGCTCTTGCAACAAAGGTACCTCCCTGGGCCGTTTGCCCACAACTATCCCATTATACCCGATGTCCGGTCCCCGGCCACAACTCGTGGCTTGAATGCGTTCTCGGGAACCGGCCCATTCGAGAACCCCCGCGGATTCGCGTCCCGCGGCGTTAGCCTTCCCGCCTGGGCTTTCGCAGGGCCTGTTGGGTCCATTTCAGGCAGGCCCCCGGCATAATCCCATGATGATACAGGTGAACGGTCCGTACGCCAAGCTCCGCGAGGCGATGGACCTGGCGGGCCAGCGTCGGAGCATCCGGGGCGGCGGGGGGATACGTCATCAGACCGATGCTCGTTCGCTCCGGGCCGGCCATCTGCCGCGACAGCCAGTTCGCGGCGTCCTCGATGTCTGTCGGCTCCACCGGATCGGCCTTGCTGTAGCACGGGAGCATGGCCAGGTCGACTTCGTCCCGGAAGGCGGCCAGGTCCAGGGCGGAGGTGAGGACGTCGCGTTCGGCGTACACGACCAGGTCACACGTGCAGGTGCCCTTGATCCTGCGGAGGTAGTCGGCGACGGCATCGATCCGCCATCGCACGAATGCACGGAGCCCGGGCGTGGCATCGAGGATTTCGTCGAGGCTACCTCTGTTGGGCTCCGTGGTGCGGAACCATCGCTCCAATTCGGTTCGCACCGCGTCGGCGGCCTGATCGACGTCGATGCCTGCATCGCGGGCGCCGTGTCGGCACGATTCGCAGAAGCAGAGGTTGAGCAGGAACTCCTCGACCTTGCCCGGCGGCAGGCCCATCTTGATGTGGGTGTGGTAGTGCCGCGCGGGGTTGAAGGCCGGGGATTCCAGCTCAATGGCTTCGAAGGCGTATTGGCTCGAGAGTTCCTCGACGAGGGCCCGCATGTACTCGCCGACGTCCGGGTTCAGCGGGCACATCCAGGTCGGGTTGATGTCGCCGAAGACGTTCCTCATGCCGACGTCGGGCCAGGCTGAGACCATCTCGGAGTTGTGGCAGCACACGGTCCAGCTTCGCATCGAGAGCCCGCGCTGCTCGCAGGCGGCGGCGATTTCGCCGGGCGGATTCCTCTCATCCAGCCATCCGGGGACGAGCGGCACCAGGGGCGTGCGCTTGTACCTGTTCAAGCGCGGCTGGAAGTACGCGGCGCCCGAATAAACGTAGGTCCGCTCACGTCCCGCAAAGGCTTCATGCATCCGTAGGTGCTCGATGCTGTGGTACGTCGTGGCCAGACAGATGCCGTTAACGCCTGTTTCCTGAATACGATCGAGGGCTTCGTCGATTCCCTCGTCGATCAGGTCCCACGGATAGCACCACATATAGGCCGTAAACATGCCGCGTCTCCCGATGTCGCCGTCGGCGAGTGTACTTCTGGCGTACGCCGGCCGCAACGTGCGTGAGACGCTGATTCTTTCGCTCTTCCCAACGGCTTGCCGACGACCGCAGCCCGCCGGTAGAGTGTCAGAAGCCTTCATGCGAGGAACGAGCGATGAAGCATACGTTGTCGTGCATGGTACGAAACCGCCCCGGTGTGATCGCCCGGCTTACGAAGGCCTTCGCGGACAAAGGCATCAACATCGAGAGCCTGGCGGTTGCCGAGACGGAGGACACGGACGTCAGCCGCGCCACGGTTGTGGTGGTGGGCGACGACGAAGTGCTCTCCGAGGCCGAGCGGCAGTGTGAGGCCTTGGACGAGGTGATCGGTCTCGAAGATCTCGCAAGCGAGGAGTTCTATGCCCGGGAGCTCCTGCTCGTGAAGGTCCGGGTCCGCCCCGAGACGATCACACGGATCATGCAGGTGGCCGAGCTCTTTCAAGCCCGTGTCATCGGCCTGCAGAAGAACACCATCGCCCTCGAGCTGTCCTCGGATCACAGGGCGATCGACGGCATGCTGCGGATGCTTCGGCCTCTGGGCATCGTGGCCATGGCGCGGAGCGGTCAGATTGCGATCTCGGCCCGTGACGAGATCGATGAGGGAAACCAGATCGATGTCCCAGCCCCTTCGCACGTTTGGCGAACTCCTGGCCCGAGCGCGGAGTGACCGTCCGCCTCGAATGGCGGTCGCGGCCGCGGCCGAGCCCGCCGTGATCACGGCCGCCCATCACGCGATGCGCGAGCGGTTGATCCGGCCGGTGCTGGTCGGCGTCGCGGATCGCATACGTCGGATCTCCGACGAGCTGGGCATCGACCTGTCCGACGTCGAGGTGATCGAGGCGCCGGATCCGGTGGTGGCCGCGGCGCTGGCGGTGAAGTTTGTCCATGAGGGCGAGGCCGACTTCGTCATGAAGGGCCTTGTCCGGACGAAGGACTTCCTTCGTGCGGTGCTCAACCAGGAATTCGGCATGCGACGCGGGCGGGCGCTCAGCCAGGTGGCGGTCTTCGAGTCGCCGCGCCAGGATCGGCTCATGCTGCTCACGGACTGTGGCATCAACATTCGCCCGCACTTCAACCGGAAGATCGCGATCATTCGCAACGCGCTCGAGCTGGCCAACGCGATCGGCATCGAGGAGCCGAAGGTCGCCGTCATCGCGGCCGTCGAGACGGTCGAGCTGCCGACCATGCCCGCAACGCTGGACGCCGAGCTGCTGCGGCGGATGGGCGAGGCGGGACAGTTCGGTCGGTGCGTCATTGACGGACCGCTGGCCATGGATAACGCCCTCGATGCGCATACCGCCGAGGTCAAAGGCCGGGCGAGCGGGGTGGCGGGACGGGCGGACATCGTCATCGTGCCGGAGATCGAGGTCGGCAACGCGGTGTACAAGACGATCCGATACCTCGCGGGGCGGGAGCTGGCAAGCGTCGTGGTGGGGGCGGCCGGTCCGATCGTCGTGACCAGCCGGTCGGACTCGCCCATGACCAAACTCTACAGCATCGCCCTGGCGAACGTGATGAGCCAGGGGCAAGAGGGGGTCCGGTGAAAGGGGAGACCCATGAAACGACGAGATTTCCTGAAGACGACGGCCGTTGCGCCCGCGGCGGTTGCGCTAAACCAAGAGTGCTACGGGAACGATTCCCTCGATGCGTTTGCGCAGCTGTCGTCGGAGCAAGCGCGGAAGCGGCGGACGCTTGAGCGGCGTCGGTACGGCCGGTCGAAGATCCATCTGTCGATCATCGGCTTCGGCGGATACATGCTCAATGAGCAGCCGCAGGGCAAGGCCGATCGCGTGGTCGCCGACGCCGTCGAACGGGGCGTGAACTACTTCGACATCGCGCCCACCTACGGCAACGCACAGGAGTTGCTTGGGCCCGCGCTCGAGCCGTTTCGCAAGGACATCTTCCTGGCGTGCAAGACGACCCAGCGGTCGGCGGAGGGGGCGGCCAAGGAGCTGAAGGCCTCGCTGAAGGCCTTGCGAACCGATCACTTCGACCTGTATCAGCTTCATGGCATCAAGGACGTAACGAAGGACGTTGACGCCGTCTTCGCCAAGGGCGGGGCAATGGAGACGTTTCTCAAGGCCAAGCAAGACGGGCGGGTGCGGCATATCGGGTTCTCTGCGCATTCCGTCGAGGCGGCGATGGCGGCGCTGGATCGGTATCCGTTCGACTCGATCCTCTTTCCGATCAACTTTGCGTGTTTCTATAAGGGGAGCTTCGGCCCGCAAGTGGTCGCGAAGGCGCAGAAGGTCGGCGCGGCGATCCTGGCCATCAAGGCGATGGCGCGACAGCGGTACCGCAAGAAGGATCACCCAGACCGCAAGAAGTACACGAACTGCTGGTATCAGCCGCTGTCCGATCCCGAGCGGGCGGCGATGGGGATGCGCTTTGCCCTGGCCCAGCCGATCACGGCGCTCGTTCCGCCGGCGGATCCGGGGTTGTTCCAGATGGGGCTGCGCATGGCGCTGGCCGGATTGAATCCGATCACGGACGACGAGCAGGGGAGGCTGCGGGAGATGGCGAAGGGTCTGCGCCCGGTGTTCACGGCGAAGGCGTAGGGAAAGGCGTTGATCCGAACGTAGTCGCGACCCTGTCCAGCGGAGCCTGCCTGTGCCCAGCTTCTCGTGGACCGGGCTGAGGACAGCCCGGCTCTGAATACGTGCGTCATTGCATTCCCGAAGGGACTCCTTGGCTCGAAAGGATGCGGGGGACGTGCTACGATCTCGCGCACGCAGGTGTGTGGGCGCGCCTGCCGTGACAGAAAGGATCGAGGACGTACCCCATGCTCACCGACGAACGAACCATCAAGAAGCTGGCGCGGATCGAGGCGGACTACGAAGCCCTCCGCTTCGTGACGATTGCCGAGATTCCCATGGAGATGTGCGAAACGCGGGAGCACTTTCGCTCCGCGCCGGGCCCGCGCTCGGGCGTCAAGTGGCGAGGGGCCGAGCCGGGCACGCGCTGGGGCGATAGCGGCGTGACGGCCTGGTTCCGCGGCAAGGTCAAACTCCCAAAGGCGTGTGACGGGCGGCGCGTCTTCCTCCGGGCGAAAACCGGCGGTGAGACGCTCCTGTTCGTAGACGGCGAGCCGAACGGCGTGTTCGATGGATTCCACCCCGTAGTCATGATGACCGGCCGGGGAAAGTCGGGACGGACCTTCCAACTCGACCTCGAGGC
>CAZKCX010000222.1:0-9735 GCA_964550865.1 uncultured Planctomycetales bacterium | reverse complement strand
TATACCATTGTGCCGCCGTGAAGATCGTTTATGTTAGTTCTACGCGGCTCCTAAGCCCCAACTCACGGACATGGACGGCATCGTCTCCGGCCTGGCGAAGTTCCTCGCCCATGCGGGGCGACAAGCTGTTGTCTACGAGGAACCGCATCAACCGGTCTCGATCGGCAGCTGACGTTCACGAACGGCCTCTGCGGCGTAGGTCACCGCCTGCGAGATGTCTTCTGGCTCCAGGTCCGGGTAGTCGGCAAGGATTTGCTCGGTGCTCATGCCCTCGCCAACAAGCCCTACGACCGTAGCGACGGGGATACGCAAGTGGCGAATGCAGGGCACCCCGCCCATCTGGGCAGGATCAACGGTGATACGATCGTACCTGGCCATCTTCGCGTCTCCGATCCTGGTCCACCAGGTCATTATAGCAGCTTGCCGAGTTCACCGGGCCGCTGGATGCTGGGCCCGGCTATGGTGCATGATTTCTTTCATTCAGCACTGTTCGACAGGCTCAAAGCCCACGGTTTCGGGGACCTCGAAGGAAATGGGGCCCGACAGGAAGCTGTTGCGATATGGCGGCACTCCCATGTTAGGCAATATGATTCTGCGCGGGGCGACATTGCGACCGGGGAGCCAGGGGGTTCGGTCAGTCAGTCTCGTTCAGGGCGATTGATGAGGTATTTGGCAGCGACAGCATTGAGCGAATAGGCCGGGGGCTTGTTCGCGTTGAGAGCCTCCAGCACCTCTAGATCGGATTTCCAGGCAATAACACCCGGCGCCAGCAGACACACGCTCTCCCGCTCATAGGTATCATAGAGCTGACCGTTTTTGAAGTAGTAGTGTCCCTGGCAGACTTCAGTGGGGTAGGCCTGCATCAGCGGCGGAATGTCGGAGGGCATAAACCAGAGTTTGATTTCCCGTTCGGCATCTTCGTGGTTGGCTGAAGCGTGGATTAGGTTATCCAGGCGGTCACCGATCTCGTTGCCGTTCTCGTCCTTGAGTGTAACGACTGTGCCCAGAGCACGCAGGCAACCAGGTTGTTCATCCCTGGCCCGATGGGGATTGGTGGGGCCGGCCATCTGCCTAATGGTCTGTAGGGCATTGGGTCCGTGATATACAATGGCGATTACTCGACGTTTCCAGGGATCGTTCGGATAGTGTACGCAACCGCGAATATACTCGATGAGTGCGGGGAAGAAGGGCTTCCCTGCGTGTTCGGCGTAGTGTTCAGCGGCCAGCATCTCGCTGACGTGGATGATTTTGGTTGCGGCAAAACGCGAGCCCGTATGAACTTCGGATAATTGTGATAGAATAAACCCCGTCACCGAGTTCTTCAAGGCATCGGGCTTGATCAAGACGAGTGTTTGGTCGAATTCTTGCGGATTCATAGGAATCGTACCTCCACAGAACAACATTCCTGCTGCTCTTTATGTATCTCCAAAAGCGGGCACTTGAATTAGCTATTGGCTTAAAACTACTCGCTAGCATCGTTTGACTGTCACATAATAGACCCTATGGGACGAAACCGCAATTGCCTCATCTGCGAAGACGTCTTGGCGTCCGTCCGGCAACGCCTCACAGATGCCAATGACCCGCTCGCTGCGTGGTCGCATGAGCCTCTTGAGGGAACTACGCAGTCTGTATCGCCCTTCACAGCCCATCGACCCATCGCTGCACCTCTTCTTCCGCCGTGACCGGAGGGCACTGAGACTGATCCGTGATACACATGTCCTCATAGGGGAAATCGAAAGTCTTGGCGGCTTGTCGAAAGGCAGCGTCCACTTCGGGCGGCATCGCGGCATCGGACGGTTCGGCTGCGCGGGTCATGACATTCACCCCGGCGTACTCCCCGATAGGCGTTGCCCCGCAATAGGTGTACAGGATCCAATCCGGATCAGGTCGGGAAAGGATGTACCAGCGTTCATGCTGAGGTTGAAGGGGCGGGTTGCTGTAGAAGACCTCCAGCAGGCCCGGCTCCTGGTCGCTAAGCCTGGGCACCCCGATCATGTGAACAGCTCCCTCTTCGCTGCAACTTGTGTCGTTCGCGGGCGCACAGAAGGACGTGTGATACCACCACTGCTGTGCATGATAGACCCAGGAGTCCGATCTGCAGGGAAGGGCATCGTAGCCGCCTTCCCAATTCGACCCGGGAACACCACAGTTCAGGCCCCGTGTCTCGAGCCATGTTCCCTCGATCTCATCAAGGCTCTCGAGAACATGCACCTTGTGAATGTTGTCGCTGGTAACCAGACATCGGCCATCCGTACCCTTGGGCAAGCTTGGCAGACAACCGTTGCGCGCGAAACATTGAACGAGAGATCTGTAGATCTCGCTCGTTTCGCCTTGGCCGAGTTGGCAGAATAGGTGGCAGGCTTGTTGCTCACTCTGTGCACCCGTTGAGCCGCATTCCCGATTGCACGCGAGTGCGGCACGGCAATCAGGCTCCAACACGCAGAGGATCATCTGCAACGGGCAATTCGTCGTGCCACATAGGAAGACTTCGAGGTCCGAGTTCACGACATTGTCGGGGTCGGCCAAATAGCCACAGCCTTGACTCACAGCCAGAATGAGAATGGCGAAGATAACATAGTGTTTTCTATTCACGTTTGCCCCAGTCCTAAGTTACCTGCAAGAATGTCTGGACAGTCAGGGAAGCTTGGGTGGCCCACCTCTTCAGAGGTGGGGGACACGAATTCGACCGGAGATTCGCGTCCCCATCGCGCGAGCGATGGACCCCCTCGGCTACAGCCATGGGCCACCCGAATACAATGTCTTTCTGACACACGGTTCAGTCTTCTTTGAAAGCAGCTTAGCAGTTCACGGGGTCAACACTTCGCCCAACACTTCACCCGTATCGAACCTAAACCGTTGATGCGATCCGAGCCGCCGACCAGCCAGCAGGGTCATTCACTCGGCTGTGGGAATTCAGGCTCAGCGGGAAACAGGGAATCGCGATTCGCCATGAGTTCCTCACAGGTGTCGAGGTCGGCGGGAACCGGAACCAGTATGATTGGATTGAGGCCGGGATCGCGCCGTTGCGGCGGGTTGCTGGGCGTGTCCAGAATCGCGAGCGATGCCCCAATCACGAGCTGCTCCGAGTTGTCGATGACGCTGCCCCGCAGACTACCATCGGAGTAGAGTGTCATCTCGTTCCGGAATATCTCGCGCCGGGCGATATAGATCTCCCCCTCAATCAAGCCGAACAGCTTCACGACCACGGTCACCCCCGGCTTTCCGTCCTTGTCGTCGTCGCTCAACAGGGGGTCGTTGCGGTCCATGGAAAGCGGCAGGTTCGGGTTACCGTCAATGCCGTTGAGCGTTGGGGTCGCGGGACGCCGGAGCTTCCACACGCCATCCTCCTCATACACATCGACGATGGCACCGGGGGGCTGGATGGCCTGCGTGGCCGCATCCGAGAAGATCGTGTCGAAGTTCTGATTGGCGATGTACTCGGCATGGCAGAAGCTGTCGTACATGACAAGCTCCCCGCCTTCGATGACCAGGTCCGTGAAGCCATACGAGACGATAAACGCGGACAGCGGGCCATTGGCCGTGTCGCCCTCGTAGGCGACGATGTCGTAGTGGGCATAGTGTCCCGCCATGGCCGCCATGGCCTCTTCCTTGCTGGCGGGTGCGACCCAATTCGGATCGTTGGTGGGCGTTTCATACAGCGGACTTTCCGGCCAGGGCAGCGGAGCGGAGAATGCAGCCGGCCAGGATAACGGTACGCAGCATCCACAAAGAAGGAGACAACCAACAAACCCTGTGGCCAGCATTGGCATGGAAGGAAGCGACCTTGGCATCGGAAGGCTCCTGGCTCGACCGAATCGTGTTTAGAGAATTTCCCATTTGCCGGCCGCCATCGGACAAGCTTACCGAACCGGGCACCCGAGTCAAGTGAAGACGGCCGCACGTCATCACGGCGGCACTTCCACAGAGACAAGACCCGGTAGGCTGTCGGATGCGGCCCCTCCCCACCTCTGACGAGGTGGGCCACCCGAGCTTTCTCAACTCTTCAAACGTTCCTGCAAACCGCCTGGTTCTTATCGTTCGGACAGGGCCGCGCGAATGTCGGCGGCGTTGTCAAAGATCTGATCCCTTCTGATCCCTACTGCTTCGTACATGGCAAAGACGTTTTCGTCGGGAGTCTCCGGCGGCACCGTATGCGAGGCGGCCAGGATGAAGCCGCCGCCGTCGGCCGTCATGCCGTCGACCAACACCTCCGTCGCCTTGGCGACTTGACTGGCTGTTCCGTTGGGAAGGAGCTCCTGGGTGTCCACGCCGCCCATGAAGGTGAGGTCGTTGCCGAATTCCCGTTTGAGGTCCAGCGGATCCATGCCCGGACACCGGCATTGAATGGGATTGAGCACGTTCAGGCCGATCTCGATCAGGTCGGGAATGATCGGCCGCAGCGCTCCGCAGCAGTGATAGGCCACCGGCAGGCCACGCGACGTGCCCACGTCGAAGCAGCGTTGGAGATGCGGTCGGATAAGCCGGCGCCAGGAATCGGGGCTCATCATCATCGACTGCTGGCCGGCCACATCGTCGCCCGTCCAGAGCCAGTCGAGGGGGAAGCGGTCGCAGGCCGCCTCACCGAGCCGGACGGCGAAATCGGCGCAGCGCCCGAAGAGTTCCTCCGCCCGCGACGGGCTCGCCGCCATGTCCAGCAGCGTTTCCTCCATCCCCCGGAGCCGCCAGTACATCTCGAAGACGCACGGCGAGATGTCGCAACCGAGGAAGCTCCCATCCGCCGCGGCGGCCTCGACAACGGGATTCATCTGTGCGAGCAGGTCTTCGTGGTGATCGGTGGGAAACGAGTAGGCGAGGAGTTCTTGCTCGGAGGCGCCGGCGAGGGGCGATTCGACGATCTGATTGAAGCCGCCCTCCATGACCCATTTGATGCCCCACGCGTCGACGTGCCAGTCACCCTCGTTCTCGTGGACGATCCCTTCCATGGCGTAGTTGTTGTTCACCCAGGTCTGGCGCACGTCGTTGCCCATTGCCTGGCCGACCCAGGATGGGGGTATCTCCAGCAACTCGCCGAAATGCCTGGCGGTGTAGGGATGAAACCACATGAAGATGGGAACCCGATCGACGGGCTCCTTGCGGAGAGCGGCGTGCACACGTTGTCTACCGGTCATTGAGGCGTCTCCGCTGGCCGGACTTCCGGGCATCATCCTACCGCATAAGGCCGGGTGATCCATCGCGGGATCACTCCTCGAAGCGATAGTTGAAGCGACCGTTTGGGGCGGTATCGCCGTCGGTGGTGAAGCTCATGATGTCGCCGGGGCGCGTGTTGTCCACCCATTTGAAATCGAATCCCATGGCGATCCACTCGTTCCACCCGGTGACGAAGATGAAGCGCGGGTCTTGCTTGAGGGCCTGCTCGAACTGCTCCGCGAAGTTGAGGCCGAAGTTCACCGAGTTGAGTCGTGGGTCGGTCGCGCCGTTGTGATAGCTGCGTCCCCGGGCGCCGGGTTCGCTCATCGCTCCGAGCCGATCCCCGACGGCGTTTTGCGCCACCCCGACGGACATCTGCTCCTTCTGACCTTCCGAGTTTCTGAAGACGTGCTGGGGATAGACCTCCAGCCAGCTCCACATGTCGGGCGCGATCGGGCCCTTGAAGTAATCAGGCTGTGGGCGACGGAAGGTGAAGAATCGTCGCGCCTGATCGGCGTGGTCGTTGTGGCAGCGGAGACGGAGATTCCGGTCGCCCGAGACCGGCTTCCCGTCGGCGAAGGCTTGGCCTCGCGGGAAGACGTCCTTGCTGTGGCTCCACCATCCTATGATGCCTTGGGGCTGGGAGGCCTCCAGGTAGTACGTGCCCGATGGCAGCGGCGAACTCGGGCGAACGGCGAGCCAGGCATTGTCCGTCACGCCGGCAAACCTCCGGCTGGCCAATCGTTCGCCGTCAGGACCAGTACGGAAGAGCGTGAGTGTGAGCGAGGAGTTCTTCGTATGCCACGTGGGGACGCTTGCCTCGACGGCCTCGAGTTTGCGCGTGACGGTGAATGTCTGGCCCAGCGTGTGGCCGGGGAACAGTTCTGCGGGTGCATCGTGCTTGTTGTGTGTTTCGCCCGCGCGAATTCTGTCCGGGTCGGCGAGGATGAGCGGCTTACCATCCCAGCGAAACCATAGCTCGGGGAAACGGCCAGGGGCGTAAAGGTGACGATAGAGCTTCTCCACGACCTTGGCCGGCGTCCAGAACGGACAGAGAAACGCGACCTGCGGCGTTCGACAGCCGTTGGCTCGTACTTCCGCGAAGGCGCTGAGCAGCGCCATGTAGTTCTTGCGATAGGTGGCTTGGTTGGTCACGTCGAAGATGACCACATCCACGCCGGCGTCGGAGAGCATCTGGGCGTGCTTTCGGAGGACATAGGGATCGTCCGTGTTGTAGTAGCCGAAGACAGACTCGCCCCAGTGGTGCATCGCGTGCATCGGGCCCCACAGAGGACTGTTCTTGTTCGCTATCGCGGTGGGGTCTTTCGCGAGGATCGTACTGATGTCGTGCGGCCCACCATTCACGTGAGCCCCGAGCCACAAGAAGTAGAAGATCCCGACGGTGCGATCGCGCCGCGGCGGACCGCATTCCTCGAAGCCGGGCAAGGTGCGGCCGAGCGCGTCGGTGGCGACCCAGGTGTCGGGCATGGTGTCGACGGACGTCTGTATCTCGCCTGCGTGGGCGGGCCGAGCGAACGACAGGGCAACGAGCATCGGCGTGACCGCGTGTCTTATGCGTGTCGTACTTCCCGACATGGTGTTCCTCCGTTGGGCTTTCCGTTCGCGAGCGGGTAGAGCCCTTCGACAGGGTCAAGTCCGTCTCGAGCCCCATCAGCGACGTGTCAGACCCCGCGCAATGCATCCCAGCTGTTCCAGCTAGCCGCGCTGCTCGTTCCGTACGCGCTGGGTGATCCGGAAGACGGGCAATGGGAACGGTTCGATCGAGCGCCCGTGAACGGCGGCCGGCAGATAGGGGACGCGCAAGTCCTCGAGACGAAGACCTCCGGGTCGACGTTCGTACCGGACCGGCGTGTCCACGGGCTCGCCCGTCAGTTCGTCCACGGCGACGACGTCTCCCGTGAAGGCGACGTCCAGACTCACCCCGTGCCTGTACACTCCCTTCGCCGGTTTCTTGCGTGAGAAGAGCGTCAGATAGACCACGCCATCGGGCGTGCGGAAGGCCACGGGCACGATGCCGTCGTCGCGCTCCATCTCCTTGAACGTGGGCGGGGCGGGCTGGCCGTCGGTCCCGACGACCTCGGCGGCAAACAGCTCGCGCAGGAACGAGTAGGTCCTTCGACCTTCGAGACTCGCGAGGAAGTCGTCCGCCTCGACATCGGGTGGCCATGCGCCGCGGGCCACCATGCCCAGGCCGCCGTGCGTCGTGTAGTCCATCCGCCAACGAAAGGAAGGCAGCGCCTTCGAACCTCGCGCACGATCGGTCCACGGGACGCGACGTTGCGATCGGGGCGGGAAGTCCGAAAGACGGATCGTCTTCTCCCCGCCATCCGTTCGGACCGTCAGTCGACAGTCACGCGCCCGGTACTCGCGGCGGTACCGCACGAGCAGCGGGCGTGAAGCATCGTCATCCTTCGGTTCCCTGGGAGCCTCCGAATCGGACGCGTCGGGGGCTTCGAGCACGTCGATCTCGAAATCCCGCCATAGGTGGAGCAGTTCCCAGCAGGCGAGTTTCGGCTTCCGGTCGAACGTCATGATGCCGAAGTTCGCAAAGCCCCGGTCGCCCCACGCGATGGGCTTGGCCTTGGCGTAGTCGTAGTCATACAGGCAGTAGTTCGTCCCGCCGATCGTTCCGGCCGCCAGGTACGTCCGCCATCGGTGCCGGTAGTTCCGGGCATGGAGCTTCTCGAGCACGGGACTGTTGGCCGCGCCCAGATGGGCCTGGGGCATGTAGACGTTCGCGCCGAATTCCGTGTGGATGTACGGCCGGGCATCGCACCCCTGCAGCTTCATGTATGTCTCGATCGGCGGCCATCCACGGTCCTTCGCCAGGTACGTGTTATGCAGGTAGACGTCCAGGAAGTCCGGGGCGATATAGCCGAAAGCGCAGTTCGAGTAGCCCAGTGGGACCATCGGGTCCATCGGCTTGATCCGGTTGTAGAGCACCGCCAGCATGCGATCGAGCCGTTCGAAGCTGTGCGGCGGCCTGGTCCGGTACAGCCACGGGTCCACGCCCGTCGCCTGTTCGTTGCCGAGCTGGATGAGCAGCGTGCGTGGATTCATCGCCGCCTGACGGGTCAGTGGCAGGGACCTATGAACGTACTTGGTCAGGCCCTTCTCAAAGGCCTGCGTCGTGGGGGCCTTCTTGCAGATCTTGCCCGGTCCGCTGTGGCAGCGGGCGATGGCCATGAAGTCGTGGCGCGCGACGTGGTCGAAGTCGCCTTCGGTTTTGGCTCGGAGTGTGTTTGCGCCGAGCGACTTCACGTACTTCGCGTCCGCGTCGTTTATGTCGCGTGGCAGCGTGCCTTTGATCAGGAAGGGCTCCCCGTTGAGATACAGCTTCGGCCCGCGGATCTCGACGAGTGTCGTCGGGACGGTCAGGTGCGCATCCTGCCTGCCACCGTCCTCTGTAGGATGGCTCACAGCCAACTCGAGCGTGCCGATCCGAGGCGGCAGCGACAGCCATATCCGCCCGTCCACGGGTCGGCGGGTGGCTCGCTGCGGCCCATACGCGATCTCTGCAGTCCCCGCCAGTGGTCCCTTCGGACAGGCGAGGGCGACGTACAGACGTCCGTTCCCGCGCGCCGCCCGATGCGCAATGAGCTTGCCGGGTGGGCGATCCGACAGGGCGACGCGTACGGCTTGGCGTTCAGCGGGCGGCGCGTCCGTCAATGCCACGACGGACTCGGTCGGAACGCGCGGCGGCTCGTACAACGGCGGCACGGTGACGAAACGCGTCGTGCGTGGACCGCGCCGGACATCGCCGGGGCCGTAGGCCACGAAGTCCAAGTTGCCGAGAGGAAGGACCTTTCCGGCGCCTTGGGTCACGTCCTTCCAGGTCAACACGGCTTCCAGGGCGTAGGGCCTTGTGAATCGAAGTCGAAAGACGGTGTTCGAGTCGCCGGAGACCCTCAGCTGGAGGCCGTCGGTTCCGTTGTGCACGTTGCCGATCCATGAGACGCGATGTGTGCCGTGGCGACGGAGGACGTCTCTCGGCTCCCACTGATGGGTGCCGATGGACCGGATCTCCCCGTTTTCGACGCGTAGCTCGCCGTGGAAGCCGCCGCCGCGCAACCCCCAGACGAGAAAGAACTCCGCATCGCGCAGCGTTGACGCGCGCGTCTGGGTCGACGCCCACGTCAGCGCTGCCACGAGACAGAGCCATGCGTATCTCAAGCGATTGTCCGTCATGTCGAACACGCCGGAGAGGGCACGCAGGCAACGGCCATGGCCGCCGCCCACACAGCTTCCCGAGGCCTCGACCCGCTTCTTCGTATCAAGACAGCCGTACACATGTGGGTGTTTCCTGGTTGGTCCGTCGCCTCTCGACGCCCGTGCCTGTGCCGACTTCCCCAGCATCGAGCAACCAGCCTACCGAAGGCCCTCCGCAGGTCAAACGAGAACAGCAGCTCAATCAACTCCCGGTCTCGCACACGAGCGCACTCGTGGCCGACCCGTGTGCTGAAAGCCCCGGTCTTCTGATGAGGAAATGCACGTACCGCCGTGCTTAGCTCCTGTCGCACGAAGGGGAAGCCGACGCCGACGGATTCGACTGGCCTGGCGTTGCTG
>CAZKCX010000221.1:8408-9791 GCA_964550865.1 uncultured Planctomycetales bacterium | reverse complement strand
CGCCGCCCTCCTCCGGCAGGCACGCGCATCCGGCAGGCTCAACCCGAACTCGATCGAGGTCGTCGACCTCGCCACGGGCAAGCCGGTGCCTCGCGCCCTCAGCGAGGACTTCGCCTACGAGGATCGCGGGCGCGTCGAATGGGTCGTCCAGGACCCCTCGCACAAGGAATACGAGATCCGATTCGCAGCCGCCGCCGAGCGCCCTCCGCTTCTGCCCGCGCGGAGGACCCCGCTGATCGGCGTGGGCGATCTGCTCCGCTACAACGCGGGGGAACCGCGGCCTGTCGTGCTCTCGTATCTGAGCGGCCTGGTCGATTTGACCGGCGACGGCAAGCGCGATCTCGTCGGCTGCTGGAACTACGCGCACCGACCCGGGTGGCCGTGGGACGGCATCCTCTGCTATCCCCGCGTCCAAGACGCCGATCGGTTCCTCTTCGGCGACCTCGTGCGAATCCGGTACGTTGCCGAGCCGGACAGTTCGGACTTTCACTTCTTCTCGAAGATTTACATGCACGCGGACTTCGCCGACCTCAACGGCGACGGTCGCGTTGACGTCGTCTACTCGCCCAGCGGCGGCGACAAGCTTCACCTCTACCTCAACACCGGCCGGCGCGATGCAGGCGGAATGCCGGTCTTCGCCGCCGCCGGCAGCGTCTCGCGAGGGACATCGACGGGGGGGCCCTGCCGCGCCGTGGACCTCAACGGCGACGGGGCGGTCGACTTCGTCGTCGGCGACCTCTATCTGAGGAACACCGCCGCGAAGGGCTGGCCGGTCGCATTCGCCAAGGGCGTGGCGATCAACGTCGGCAAGGACGCCTGCTTCTTCGACGTCAGCGGCGACGGCAAGCTCGACGCGGTCTGCCTCACCCCTGGGGGCTCCGGAGGCGTGCATGAATACGCGCTCGCCTGGCGACGCAACCTCGGCGGCGACCCGCCCGCCTTCGGACCCGAGCGCCGGATCCCCGGTCTCGCCGTCTGGTGGCCTACTTCCCTCGCCGCCGTCAACGAGGGACCGCGGCGGGGCTTGCTCGTGCTGCACGACGTCTACCAGGTCGTCTCGTTCTTCGTGCAGACCCCGGACACCAACGGCGAGCCGCGCTTCGAGCGCTTCGGCCGCGCGCTGTCCCTCTCGGCCGTGATGTCGCTGAGCGATCAGGCCTGGCCGTGCATCTGCGACTGGGACGGTGACGGGGATCACGATCTGCTCGTCGGCGGCGGGTACGGGTGGCCGCGCATCGTCATCAACGAGGGCACCAACGCCGAGCCGGCCTACACCGAGCCGAAGCTCGTCTACGCCGAGGGCAAACCGATTCGGCTGCTCCGCGACGATACCCTCGGCGGCACGCATTGGCACAACATGGGCTATCCCTATCCGCGCTTCAT
>CAZKCX010000221.1:0-8398 GCA_964550865.1 uncultured Planctomycetales bacterium | reverse complement strand
TCGACTGGGACGCGGACGGCCTCTGCGACCTGATGCTCCCGAACGAGACCAACCGCATCTTCTGGTACAAGAACGAGGGCACCAAGCACGAACCGCGCTTCGGCAAGCGGCGGCAGGTGATCTGCGACGGCTATCCGGATTCGCCGGAGCATCGCGCGAAGTCCGCCCAGCTCGCCGCGGACAAGAAGGCCCCGAACAGCCCCTATCCCTACCAGGAGGACAGGCCTTTCTTCTGGCGGACCGGCGCGGGCTTTGCGGACCTCAACGGCGACGGGCTCTGCGATCTCATCACGCACGACGGCCACGTTCGCAAGCTCACGCTCTTCACACAATACCGTGATGAGGACGGCACGTTGCGGCTCAAGAAGGATCGCAAGCTGAAGCTACGCGACGGCAGGCTCATCGACGATTCCATCGTGGATCGCGGGAAGCATTGGACCGAATCCTTCCAGTGTGTGGATTGGGACGCCGACGGGCGAACGGACGTGCTCTACGCGTGCGCGGGCACGAGCGCGTCGAAGGGCAGCATCTACCTGCTCCGCAATGGGGGGACGAAGGCCGATCCGGTCTTCGAGGAGCCCGTGACGCTCCGCTGCTTCGGCAAGCCCATCAAGGTGACCGCCCATGGCCCGCACCCGGCGGTAGGAGACTTGGACGGCGACGGCAAGCCCGATGTCCTCACGTGCGTCGAGTGGAGCGTCTATCCTTTCTACAGCCACGTCGCCATCACGATGAAGGACCGACCCACCTTCACGCTGGGCAACCCGCGCTTCGCCGCTAGTGCTCTGTCGCTCGTCAACTGATGGGTGGGTGGCCCATGGCTTTAGCCGTGGGGGACGCGAACTGGCTGCCAATTCGTGTTCCCCACCTCTGAAGAGGTGGGGCACCCATCGGCTGCCCGAGCCGCCGGATTCATCCGGCGCGGCCGCGCGGCATGAATGCCGCGGCTCGGGCACGTAGTCGCGATACTTCTGAAATGCAGCGCTAGTCGGCCTTGACGTAGCCGAGGGCCTCCGGATGCGCGCTGGGGAGGTACTCGACAAGGACCACGGCACGAAGCGTTACCTCATCCCCCTCGCTTACGTCAAAGGTGTTGTCCGGATCGAGGGGATCCGGGACGGAGATCGTCCCCAGGGCCTTGTACGTCTCTCCCCTTTCTTGCTGGAGCATCCAGCCTTCCACGGCTTCCCAACAGTTCGTGCAGACCTTCCGGTCGATGACGTCGAGGCAGACGTACGTATCGGCGTCCGTATAGAGGGGGATCTGGCCTTCGCCGCAGGGTCCCGGATCCGGCAGCGAGGTGAGCAGATTCGGGTCGTCCCAACCGTCGAAGTCGTCGAGATCGTCGTCCGTCGGGACCGCGGCCAGGCAGCCTTCGACGACCTGAAAGGCCAAGTCGCCCTCATAGGGTGCGGATTCCGTATACTCCAGCTTCCCGCTCGATTCGCTCAGCGAGTAAACCGTGAGGATCTGGCCGTCGTCCCCGACCACGTAGATCTGTCTTCCCGATTCGATGGGTCTACCGATCTGATCGGCCGTCAGTCCGTACCAGCGAAGCGTGAGTTGCCCGAATTCCGTATCGAGCGGCTCGACGAATACCGTGGTCGACATCTTCTCCATGTAGTAGCCGCGCCCCGGTATGCCGGCGACCGTGCGCAAGCACTGCGGCGTCTGCTGGGCGGTGTCATCGGAATTGCCGTTGCCCCCGTCGGTCCCATCGGTACCGTCCGGCGTCGTCCCCGTCGGAGAGGTGCAGCCCAGACCCCACAGAATGAACGCCGCAACCGCCAGAACCGGTTTCCACTCGAGTCGTGGTTTCGCCATCATCTCGCTCCCGTTCGCTGGTGCGTCTCGTCATCGATCAAACCATAGCCGCGAATAAATGGCCAGCGTAGGCCACGCCCGGTAGGCGGTCAAGGAAACGATCGAACGGGAGGCTCCGCCGCCGCGTACGTGCCGCACGCGGCGGCGACAAGACACAGGGCCCGGCAGCTGTCACGAGGCTTCATCGATTTGCAGAAGAAAAACGACGACCCCGCCGCACGAATTCATTCGGTGCGACGGGGTCGTCTCGTACTCTGGGGCCGCCTGGAACGCCAGTTCCGGAGCGGGCTCGGGTTGTGACGGTCGGCCTACCGGCTCTTGAGGAAGACGGTCGTTCCGGACTTCGTCCGATGGTGCTTGACGTACATCCGCACACCGTCGGCCAGGGCCTTCTTGTCCGTCATCTTTCGGAGCTCCTCGACGGTCTTGATCTCATTGCCTTGCACCGACTGGATCAAGTCGCCCTTCTGGATGCCGAGGCCCTCGGCCTCGCTGCCATCCTCGACCTCGGTCACCAGCACGCCGCCCTCGTCACCTTCCCAGCCGTACTCCTCGCCGGTGGTCTGGTTGAGCGGGGCGACGTTGATGCCGAGTGTCTCGATCTCCTCGGCCTTGCTGGGCTGATCTTCCGTCTCGAACTGTCGAAGGAATCCGCGCGTCCGGAAGCCCTCGGGCTGTTCGCCGATCGTCACGGGAACCTCAATGGTCTTACGATCCCGCCAGATCTTGAACGTGGCCTTCGTGCCGGGACGCATCATCGCCACGCGGCTGGCCAGCTCCTTGTTGTTCTTGACCTCCTTGCCGTTGATGGCCAGCACGACGTCGTCGACCTTCAGGCCGGCCTTGGCCGCGGGAGAGCCCTTGGCGACCCCGCTGATGATCACGCCCTTGTCTTCCTTCAGGCCGTACGTCTTCGCCAGACCGGGCTGATCCTCCAGGCTCTGGATGCCGACACCCAGGTAGCCGCGCACGACCTCCTTGTGCTCGATGAGCTGACCGACCACCCACTTGACCAGGTTGATCGGAATCGCGAACCCGATCCCCTCGTTGCCGCCCGAGTTGCTGGCGATGGCCGTGTTGATGCCGATCACCTCGCCGCGCAGATTGATCAGCGGCCCGCCGCTGTTGCCGGGGTTGATGGCCGCGTCGGTCTGGATGAAGTCCTGATAGTCGATGTCGAGGGCGAGACCTTCACGCCCCTTGGCCGAGACGATCCCGAACGTCACCGTCTTGTTCAGGCTGCGACGGAACGGACTCCCGATGGCGAGCACCCAGTGACCGACCTCGACCTTGCTGCTGTCTCCGAGCTTGATCTCGTGGAGGTTCTTCGTGTCCTTCAGCTTGAGCAAGGCCACGTCGGTCATCTTGTCGGTGCGCACCCACTCGACCGAGAGCTTTCGCTTGTCGCTGGTAAAGACGGTAATGTTCTCCGGCTTGGCCCCGGCGACCACGTGGTTGCTCGTCAGGACGTAGCCCTTCTTGGAGTCGATGATGGCCCCGCTGCCCATGCCCACCCGTGGCATCGACCTCGGCCCGCGAAACTTGAAGCCCTTCGGCAGCTTGTGCTTCTTGAAGAACTCCTTGAACGGCTCAGGCAGGTTCGGCATCAGCTCGTCGATATCGGGCTGCTTCTCCTCCTCCGCATCACCGTTCTCTTCCGCGTCGTCCTCTTCCTGGGCTTCCGGCACGCCGCTCTTGGCCTGGATATGCACCACGGCGGGAGTGGCCTTCTTCGCCACCTTGTGGAAGACGCTGCTGATGGTCTGGACGGTTGCAATCTCTTGCTCCGTCGGTCCTTGGATCTCCTCGGACTTCTCGTCGGCGTTTGCCGCGAACTGCCAAGTGGCCAGCACCAGCGATACCGCAGCGAACGCGGCCACCAATCGCCAGAGCTTTCCGTACTGGAATCCTGTGCTACGCATCATCGTTTCGTTCCTTCCTTTTGTGTGACAGCCTACCTTTACCTCTTGCCGCTCATAGCAAAACATCAATCGGCTCGGAATCTCGATCCGAACGCGACCTCTTGAACCTATGACGCCGCTGCCTTGAGGGCCCTGTCAAGAATTTCGCGCCTCACCCCAATTGGGCGTGGACCCGACAAGCACAGGCGCAATCGTCATCTCTCCCGGGCCAAGGCGAATCCCCACAGGGCCAGCAACGCAGCAAGTAGCGCAATCGAAGTCAGGCCATATACTTGTAGATCGAAAGGCCTCACCTCGAAGAGGACCTCCTGCCGCCCCGACGGCACAAACACGGCCTGTCCGAGCACGTCGGCCACATAGATCGGCGCCTCCTTCGCTGAGATGCTGGCCCGCCAGTCAGGATGGTGCCGATTCATCCAGACCAACAAGCAACCTTGATCGGAGTCGATCTCGAACCGCGCCCGGTTCCGCCGGACATCGGCGGACAAGATCCGGCCGGGACCGATCAACCTCGGTGGCTCGACCTCCCCGACGAGCTCGACCGGACGCTCCAGGCCGTTCTCAGCCTCCCGCACGAGTTCACTACACTTGGATGCGTCCGGTTGCAGACGGTATTCCTCGGTGAGATACCAGCGTTTTGCCGCGAACGCGTTCCGGTAGATTTGGGTCGGGCCCTCGACGGTCTCCAAGAGGCGCCACCCTTGTCCGGCCGGGATCGTCGGCACATTGGGATCGCGGACGACAAGATGACTGATGCCGAGCCTGCCCAGCATCGCCGGTCGAGCCAGCCACGCAAGCGTCTGCTCGGTCCGTTCCGTCACCGAGAACGGACGGAAGCCGAACAAGGCCTTGAGCTCCTTCGGCAGCAGCGGGCCGTATCCGTTCAACACGTCCATGCCGTCCAGCAGATTCGTGTCCGGCATCATGCACTCGCGAGGGTCTTCGTACGGGTCGCCTGGAATGACCCAGACACGATCCTGCCGGGGGCGAAAGCCGTGACGTCGCAGCGCATCCGCGACGGGGGAATGTGTAATGGCCTTCGTGGGCTTTCGAGAGACATCCAGGAACGGCGCGATCGTGGCCAGATCGATGACCAGCAATACCGACAGCACCGCCGCGCGGCGCATCGGTGCGTGGGGACGGGCGCCCCATCGCAGCAAGACGACGCAGCCCGCCAGCAAGCCGAGAGGGATCCACAGGGCGGGATTAGCGAACCCCGCCGCCCTGCCGGCCTGTGCGGCATCACTCAACAAGAACCAGAGCAGGACCACGATCGCCCAGCTCCCGAGAAGCGTCGGCACGATGCGACGCCACGTCCGTCGCTCGTCGACGGCGCGATCCTCCAGATGGATCACAGCGTCGGCGCCACGCACGCCCACCAAGATGAGGGCGACGTGCACGATGAGCACCCAACGGGCCGGTGTGTGCAGCATGCGGAAGACGGGGATGTCGATCAGCAGCGCGTAGACACCGGCGTTTTTGCCCAGCGCCAGCACCAGCCCCACCAGCCCGGCGATCGCCCAGAAGCGAACGTGCGGATCGGACCGCCACCGAAGCAGCAGGCCGCCCATGGCCAAACCGAGCATCAGGACGGTGACGTAGATCGTCTGTTCGCATTGATGCGAAGGCGCGTACCACGGCGTGTCGTAGAGATTCGGCGTGCGCTGGCCGAGCAGCATGGGGAAGATCGGCAGGACGAGCGCGCGCCAGAGCAGGCTGTTGTACAAGACGAAGTACGCCTCGCCCCGCTCGGCGCTCTCCGCGAGCAACCGCATTGCGGGAACGATCTGCACCAGGCCGATCGCCGCCGCCGACCCCAATCCACCCATGCACGTCAGCCAGATCCTCGGCCGACGCCACGATTGCCAGGCGACCCATGCGATGGCCACCGGCGCGGTCATCAACGTCACCTGCGCGTGTCCTGCGAAGAGCTGCGCCGCAACCATGACCGTGCCCAGGCATGCATGCTTCCACTTCGCCGTCGAAGCGAAGCGATGCCAGGCCCACAGCACGCCCGGAAGCCACGCGGCGGCGTGGTGCATCGTCAGGTGCTCGCGATGGCTGAGCAGGAAGCCACAAAGCGTGAAGGCGATGCCGCCGAGCAGAGAGGCCGCCCGTCCGCGACCCATCGATCGGCAGAGCCGATACATCAGCCACGCCGCAATCCAATGATGCAGGCAGATCGACAGCGGGTAGGCCCATCGCGCCGGGAGGATGACGAAGAGCCAGGTCGGCGGGTAGAAGATTGCCGTCTGCGGGTCGGCGTAGGCCGGAAACCCGCCATACGTCTCGTGTTGCCACAGGGGAAGCTCACCGGAGGCGACCGTCGCGCCGAACCAGGCACGCTGGGGAAGGTAGTAGAGCAGTCCGTCCTCCAGGGCCGATAGGCCCCAGAGTCGCCACGCCGGCGCGAGGAGGACCGGCGGGACGATCAGGATCGTCGCGCCCACAAGGAGCGCGGCACGACGACGCGAAGACGGATTCGGCGATTCCATGCTCACCCGTGTGGACGGTTGCGCGGGCGGTGTTGCCGGAACCTAACCCTTTCGTCTAATCCGCCCGCCGACAGATCATCCCGAGGAAGGTAGCATCGCCACGGAATCGCGGCAACACATGCTGCACCGGAGGCATTTGTTGTGCCCCGATGGATCGGTCCGGGTACGGGGCAGCAACAAAAAGGGTCCTGCGCAGGACTGCGCCCCTGCGGAGGACCCCTGGTCAGCTCCCTAGGACCTTCCTAAAGGAGCACGGAAGATCGGGCTTAGCTCCCGAGTGCTTTGCAACGGCTCTACACTCTTCGATGCGGGTATGCGGTCGGGTGTTCAGGTGAATGGGCCGCGGTGCGCGGCGTAGTCCCTGCTAACCAACGAACTGCAATGGGCGGGAACGCCTGCCGTCTCGAGGTGCTAGTGTTGTGTCGCAGCTCGTTCGATGGGCGTCCAGCCGATGGGTGGCCCGCCTTTTCAGAGGTGGGGAACACGAATTGGCAGCCAGTTCGCGTCCCCCACGGCCAAAGCCATGGGCCACCCACCCATCAGCTGACGAGCGACAGAGTGCTAGCCGGCCGCCTCGAGCGACAACGCACGCAGCTCGTCCATCGCTGCGACGGGATCGGATTGTGCGAAGATCGCCGAACCGGCCACGATCGTGTCGGCGCCTGCCCGTACCGCGCGGGCGATCGTCTCGGTGTTGATGCCGCCGTCCACCTCGAGCCGTTGGTCGGGCCGCAGGCGCTCTCGAATCGCGCGAAGCTTCTCGAGCGACGACTCGATAAACTCCTGTCCGCCGAAGCCCGGGTGGACGCTCATGACCAGCACCATGTCCACCTGCTCGACGACGGGCCGGATCGACTCGACCGGCGTGTCCGGATTGAGCGTCACGCCGACGCTGACGT
This sequence comes from uncultured Planctomycetales bacterium, assembly GCA_964550865.1. Lineage (GTDB taxonomy): Bacteria > Planctomycetota > Phycisphaerae > UBA1845 > JAFGLZ01 > JAFGLZ01. The sequence continues at coordinate 1,258 of CAZKCX010000221.1, read as the reverse complement.
CGAGATCCCGAAGGGCGCGGATCGCCGCAAACGGATCGTCCACGACCTCGATGTGAAACGTGATGCCGTCGCTCCCGGCCTGGACGAAGGCCTCGGCGTGGTCGAGTGGGTTGGTGAGCATCAGGTGCGTGTCGAAAAACAGCTTGCTGTGCGGCCGGATCGATCGGACCAGCGGCGGACCGATCGTCAGGTTCGGCACGAAGTGCCCGTCCATGACGTCGAGGTGCAGCAGGTCCGCCCCGCCCGTCTCGACCTGTCCTACGTGCTCGCCCAGGCGGGCAAAATCCGCCGACAGCAGCGACGGCGCCATGCGAATACCGGGGGCCTTCAGGTCGTCTCTCATGCGTCGTCCAGGACCTCGATGGCCTTGAAGGACTTGCCTTCGAGGAACTCCAGGCTCGCCCCGCCGCCGGTGGAGATATGGGACATGCGATCCTCGAGCCCCGCCACATCGACGGCCGACGCGCTGTCTCCGCCGCCGATGATGCTCGTCGCCCCGGCGTCCGTGGCTTCGGCCACCGCGTTGGCGATCGCGATCGTGCCGGCGTCGAAGGGCTTATCCTCGAATTTGCCCATCGGCCCGTTCCAGACGATCGTCTTCGCGTCGAGGACGACCTTCCGAAAGGCCTCGACCGTCTTGGGTCCGATGTCCAGGCCGATCTGGCCGTCCGGGATCTCGCCGGCGTCGACCGTGGTGGTCTCGACGCCGGGCTTGATCTCGGGCGCACAGACGTCGTCGAGCGGCAGGTGGAGCTTATCGCCGGCCTGCTCCATGAGCTCCTTGGCCAGATCCGTCTTGTCCTTCTCGCAGAGGCTTTCGCCGACGTTGCCGCCCTTGGCCGCGCTGAACGTGTAGGCCATCGCTCCGCCGATGAGGATGCTGTCGCACTTGTCCAGCAAAGACTGGATCACGCCGATCTTGTCGCTGACCTTCGCCCCGCCGAGGATCGCGACGAACGGACGCTGCGGATTCTCCAGGGCTTGGCCGAGGAACTCCAGCTCCTTCTCCACGAGGAAGCCGATGACGCGCGGCTTGCCCTCCATCCGCTGTGGGACGGTGAGCATGCTTGCGTTGTCGCGATGGCACGTGCCGAAGGCATCATTCACATAGACATCGGCCACGTCGGCGAGCTGCTGGGCGAAACGTTCCTTGGCGGCCTTGGCGTCGGGATCGTCCGCGGCGTTCTTGTCCTTGATGGTCTCGGCCGGATGGAAGCGAAGGTTCTCGAGCATGCAGGCCTGGCCGTCCTGGAGCTTC
>CAZKCX010000220.1:858-9791 GCA_964550865.1 uncultured Planctomycetales bacterium | reverse complement strand
GGCAAAGCCATGACCCGCAAGGAGCTAGTAACCGGAGCTAGCTAGAGATTCAGTTACGCCGAAATCCGTGCGACGACTTCTCTCAGGCAACCAGATGCCATACAGTTGGCGTGCGCTGTCACGAGCGGCGTGGAGGAATTCGTCACCAACGACAAGGATTTGTGGGGACTCGAGCGTGGCCCGATTCGCTCCGTCCGCGGCCTGTGAACGCCGCTACTCGAACCTGACGAACCGGCAAAACCCGGGCCGAAGCCGCTACGACCACGGCCACGGTCTGCACATAGATGAAGGTGGAAGATCACGTACGGCCCGTCGGCATCGGAAGGCGCGCGATTCTGAAGACATCGTCCCAATCTTCGACAAGCGATTCAGGCGTGAATTCGTATCCGCACTCCGGACAGCGCCCCCCGCCTGTGTGGCCGGCCAGGGAGTAATGGCAATCGGGACAGAGCAGGTAGTCATCCTGTTGGACTCGATTCAAGTACCGCCATTCGCGAATCGCCGAGACAGCTGCGAGTATCCACATCACCATCGGAATCGCCGGGGATAGCCGACGAACCGCCCAGTCCCCGATCGTCCAAGCCTGGAAAGACTCGAACTGGATAAGCAATCCGTGCAGGAACTCGACGCCCAGCGCGGCCACCACCCAGATGAACCAGCCCACGCCCAGACGCGGCACTCCTCTGTAACGCCTGCAGGCCTGCGCTCGTCTGCCCGGCTCGGGTACCGCCTTTCTCGGAAGCCACAGCACGAGACAGAGGAATGCAGCGACACAGAGAAGTGCCAACCCCCACGGCAAGAAGATGCCGTCATCGTCGCCCATAGTAGAGGCACTCGTGCCGCGTCGCATCATGGCTCAGCCGCAAGTCTTCTCCCTCCCCGGCCTACTTCAGCTCGCCGACGTTCTCGCGTACCTTGCGGATGGCCGCCGCGATGTCCTCCATGTCCGACCCGTCGCCCAGCAGCATGCTCTGGAAGATCCAGACGGCCTCGTTGTCGCATGCGTTCTCGCAGACGGGCAGGCTGAGCTCGCGGTAGTTGCGGCCTTCGAGCCAGGGGTATTCCTCCGGGTCGAGCTGAAACAGGTCTTCCCGATACAGCGGCACGTAGCCGGGGCTGACCTCGATCCCCTCGGCGCACATCGCACCGAGGAACTTGTCGCGCGGCACGCCGTCGAAGGCCTCGGCCTTGTACCGGAAGACGTAGAGATGCCATGCGCTCCGCGTCGCGCCCTCGTGGAGCTTCAGGGGCTCGATGCCCTCGATGTCGTTCAGCAGACCCGTCAGCGCGCATGCGTTCTTGTCGCGACGCGCCATCTGGTCCTCGATCTGCTCGAACTGCGCCAGCAAGATGCCCGCCTGGATCGCCGCCATCCGACAGTTGCTGCCGAGAATGCGGTGCTCATACCACTTGCCGCCCCGGACGCGGCCGCAGTTCACGTACGAATGGCAGCGGTCGATCATGCCTCGATCGTCGCTGACGCAGACCCCTCCCTCGCCCGCGCACATGTTCTTCGTCGACTGGAAGCTGAACGTGCCGACGTCGCCGATCGCCCCGACGCGTCGCCCCTTCCATTCCGCGCCGTGGGCCTGGGCGGCGTCTTCGATCACGGCCAGGTCGTGCTTCTTGGCGACGGCCATGATCTGGTCCATGTTCGCGGGCGATCCGGCGATGTGGACGGCCGCGACGGCCTTCGTCTTGTCGGTGATGGCCGCCTCGATCTTGGAGGGATCGATGTTGTAGGTATCGGGATCGATGTCGACGAAAACAGGAACGCCGTTGGCCATCAGGATCGAGCTGGCGGTTGCGATAAACGTATAGGGCGTCGTGATGATCTCGTCGCCGGCCTTGATGCCCGCCGCCTTGAACGCCGCCCACAGCGCCGCCGTCCCGTTCATGACGGACTGGGCGTACTTGGCGTGTTGGAACTCGGCGAAGCGCCGCTCGAACTCCTCGACGTGCTTGCTGTTGACCCCCCAATTGTCCGAGGCGTAGACCTCCTCGATCATCTGCCGCTGCTTCTCGGAACGTTCGGGCCACTCCGGAAAGGGCCTCGTGCGGGTCGGGCTGCCACCGTGGATGGCCAGGTTGCTCATCGTTTCCTCCGTCGTATGGGCTAGCGCAGTCCTTCGATGATCTGCTCGACCATCGCTTCGTCGATCTCCACCGCGTCCAAGATACTGTAAAACGTGTCGTCCGGATGGTTCCGTCGGAAGTCGTTCAGCGTGCGAAGCGTCTTGGCCAGTTCGTCTCGGGTCATGCCGTTGTCGGTCGGACGGTAGCCCAGGCCGCATCGGTCCATCACCGCCGCGATCCCTTCCGGATCGTTTCCCTGCACGACCGACAGGGCGTAGATGCCGGTCCCCACCAACTCGCCGTGGACCATGTGCCTGCCGGTCAGATACTCATAGTTGTAGGCCAACAGGTGCTCGCTGCCCTCCTCGGGTCGCGAGCCGCCGAACTCGACGCAAAGTCGAATCTCCTCGCAGTATTCGTCGGCGATCGTGTCGATGCCCGTCTGGCTGACCTTTCCAATCTCTTCCGCCGCGACCTTGACGCGCTGCAAGCATGCACGTGCTTGCTCGGCAATGGATTCGTCGTACGAGCATTCCCCGGCCGCGGCCGCCAGCCGCCAATCGTGCAACGCGGTGTGGATGCTGAGCAGGTCACCGCACCCCGCGCGATTCAGGCGCTTCGGGGCTTGCTGAATCACGTCGTAATCCAGCGCGACCAGGCTCGGCCAGACCTGGCCGATGTAGTTGACCTTTCCGTCGATTCGCACACCGATCGAGTCGGTCAGCGGCGCGTCGACGCTGACGATCGTCGGGACCTGAACGAGCCTGCAGCCGCGTTTCCAGGCGATGTACTTGGCGGTATCCGCCGCCGAGCCGCCGCCGATGCCGTACACGACCTTACAGTCCGGCAGGTCGGGCTCGAGGGCCTGGAGTGTCTCCAAGGCCATGTCGGACACCATGTGCAGGCACATCGGATCGAAGCGGCTCTGCGCACGGACCAGCTCCCACGGCTCGGGCATCGTGCAGACCATGCCGTCGCCCTCTTGCCGAAACAGATCCTCGAGGATCTGCCTGCCCCGTAGGAATGCCGGCTTGGTGTACGCGCTCATGGGCAGGAGCGTATCGCCAGCCAGAACGATTCGTCAAGCTGTGGGGGCCGCGTGACGAGACGTCGGAAAAGCCGTCCGATAAGAACTCCCTCGCCAGGACACGGGGGGGAGGCGCCCCGCGCGATTCTCGATCCGATCGGAACCGAACAAAAGGCAGACAAGAGACTTGACGATGATCTGAGCACGACAACGACGAACCCGGCTGAAGCCGGTGCAAGAACGGAACCCGCGAACCATGTCCCTGACCACCCTAGCGTGCGTAGGAACAGTCCTCGTCGGCTGCTACATCTTTCTCTTCCTCACGGGAAAGCAGCAGGAGATCGAGGACAAGGATCGCATGATTCGGCGCTGGACAGAGGTGCAGGAGTCCCAGAAGAACCAGGACTCGAACAGCACCGGCATTCCCCTGGACGGCGCCATGGCCGAAAGCTATACCGCCGGCGTGAAGGACATGATCGGCTCAGACAATTGACCGGGTGGGTCGAAGGGCGCGGGGCGATGCGTGCCTACCTCATGCATTCCGCCGTTGGCGGATCTCATCCGCACGCGAGACGCCTTCGGCATAGATCGTGCCGAAATCGTCCGTGTCGATCCCGAGCTGGAGGGCGATCTTGACCAGCATCTCGCGCTCGGAATCGCTGATCTCACCGTCCACCCGTGCCTGGGCCACCATGAGCTCCATCACCCGCCTGGCCCGCTTCTGGCTCTTGATGCGAAGTTCCTCGTAGGTGTTGGGCTCACGGCGCGCCCGTGAGATCATCGCCTCGAGCGAGACCTGCCCCACGCCGATTCGGCGGGCAAGCCCTTCGATGACGCCCATTTCGCTTCGTGAGAGCTTTCCGTCGACGATTGCCAACGCCAGCACGGCCTGCAGCACGTCGAGATCTTCGTTCAGCGGCATCCGTTTCCTCCGGCGGGCAGCGATCGGCTCGCGACGCGGGCCGGACGCGTCCGAAGCTCGATGATAGGGTCCGCAGTCCCCGCGGGCCGATGTCAACGTAGCTTCGCATCCGTGGCGGGTCAAGACGCGCTGCGATCCGGCAGGTGCACGGGGACCCGCCGCGTGGCGAACCGACTATAATGCCGGCAGGAAGAGCGATCCTGAATCGCCACAGGGCTGGTACGCCGCGCGCGGGGTGGTGGCGTTCGAACGGGTTCGCAAGAGGAGACGATTATGCTTGGGGCGATCAGCACACTGTGCCTGGTGTTGCTCGCGGTCGGGGAGGGCGATGGTCGCATCACCGGGACCGCCGCGCCGGTCGAGAAGGTCGAATCCATTGTGGCCGTCCCCCGATTCCTGGATGTCGTTTGCCCGTCATGCAAGCGCCGGTTCGTCGCACGCGGCAACGTGCCGGGCGGGAGCATTCAGTGCAAGGCCTGCGGGAAGAAGATGCCCGTGCCGGTGTACGAGGCGCGACTCAACCGCGAGACACGCCAATTCACGATCACGGGATTGCCGGTCGGGCAGCGATACGATTTGATCGTCGAGACCACCGTCGGCCGAATGGAGGGCATCGATCTGTCCCCACTGGAATCCGAGTTGGAGCGATTGCGGCGGCGACGCGCCCGGGCGAACCCGAGAGAGTTCTCGAAGGACGACCGCAAATCCATCGTGGAGCTGATCACCAAGGTCAGACAGTTCGAGAACTTCGTCCGCGCGCTCTATGTCAAGGGCCACGGCGAGAAGGCCACGGCCCTGGTCGAGAAGGCCCGGCTGCAAGACGACAAGACCGGCAAGTTCCACAGCGAGAAGGGCAACGAGGCGATCTGGCGGGTCGAGCTATGGCACTTCCGAAAGTGGTTCGGCGGCTGGGAGCGTGTCAGCAACGTCGAGACGGTGCTCTACCGGAAGCGGATGCCGAGGGCGCAGTACGACGCGATGAACTGGGTGTTTGTCGACGACTTGGGCGGGATCGAGGTGAATGAGTCCGGCGCGAGTCGGCCGGTGAACGTCGATGTCCCACGCGGGCTCGACCCCAACCTGGGTCGGACCGCGCAGACGAAGTAGCGGTGGGATTCCCTTCCCCTGGTGGCGTGGGCCGACATGAGTCGAGCGAGCGAAGGATTGGCGATGAAGCGCGTCATTACGGGGATGGTGATCGTCTGGGCGGCGGCGATGGCCGTTCTACTCTTCGCGCATCCCCTTCGCGCGAGGTACTATGCCTGGCGGCTGGCCAGAGCCGACGAACCGCTGGATCGTGACTACTACACGGCGCGGTTGGCAAACCATCCCGACGCCGCGGTGTCCGCGGTCGGTGGACTGCTGGACCATCCGGATGCGGACATCCGCCTGCGCGTGCTGCGGTTGCTTGCGCTGACCGAACAAAACGAGGCGATAGCCTCCTTGCTGCGTGCGCTGTCCGATTCGAGCCGCCGGGTGCGGGACGATGCCGCCATCGTTCTGGGCCGGCGCGGCGAGGCCGACTTCCTTCCCGCCCTGGAGCGAATCGCCTTGGGCGAGGACCCGAACGCCGCGGCCGCCGCGGTCTACGCCTTGCAGCTCACCGGACATGTCCGCGCGCCAGAAGTCATGCTGCGCGTCCTTCGCAAGCAGGAATCGCCCAAGCCCATCGTCCAGGCGATGGAGTCGCTGACCTTGCTCGGTGAGACGCAGGCCATACCGCTCCTGCGCGACCGAACGGAAGACACCCGTTGCGTTTCCTACGTTCCGTCGAACGAGCGTTCCCTCCGGCGGGGATTGCGGTCGCAACCATCGCCCGCCTTGATGGCGGCGGCGACATCAAGCCGACCGTGCACGCACGCATCGAAGACGGTGGCGGACTACGCGCGGGAGAGCCTCCGTCGACTGAGTCCCGAACAGGTCTCGAAGCCGTCGACCACGACCACACAATCCGCCCCGAGCCGAGGGTAGGCCGGACGGCGGGCTAATCCCTGCGCCGGGCTCGAACGTGTTAGCGATTCTTGCGGGGAGCGCGGGCCTTCGTGCTTCGCTTTCGCCTGGAGGCCGGCGCGGTCCGGTTAGGAGCCTTCGGGGCTTTCTTATGCGCGGCGTCGTCCTGCTCCAGCGACCGGATGGAGTCCACACCCTCTGCGAGGGGCAGGTAGAAACGGACCGGTTGGACGGTGCCGTCGCGACGTTCGACGCGTTCGATGTGCTTTTGGATCAGCACGGAATGCATGATGTCGACATCCGGTTCGATCGTGCACCCGAAGACGTAGGAGGTGCCCTTGATCACGACGTTGTCTCCGATGCGCACGGGCCAATCGTCGCTGCCGGTGACGATAACGTTGGATTCGATGCGGACATTCTGCCCGACGCGGACGTTCCCCTTGACCATGTCGCCTTGCATGACGGCGCAGTTGTCCCCGATGGTGATCTGCTGGTGTGGGTAGCAGGTCAGGAGCGCGCCGCTGCCGATCTCCACGTTTCGACCGAGGCGGACGTTGCCGTCGATCACGGCGTCGTGGCCGACGACCACACCGTAGTTGAGTTTGGCGCCCTTGTGAATCCGGGCGCCCGCCTCGATCACGATGTCGAGCGGCTTGCCCTTGCGGTCGAGGCGAATGAGGTCGTCGACGACCTCGTCGGCGATGAAGAAGTTGTCCTCGTCGCGGATGGTAATGATGTCGGCGAGTCGATCGTACACGCGTCGACGGGCGATGGCCTCCATCTGCTTGAGGACCGTCTTGTTGTTGAACCCGAGGGAGACCTCGTTGTCTTCGGCCACATGGGCCACGACGTTCAGCCCGTTGTCGACGAAGATCTTGATCAGATCCGTCAGGTAGACCTCGCCCTGCACGTTGTCGGTGTCGATATCGTAGAGAAACTTGCGCAGGAGCGACGCGCGATAGAGGAAGACACCGGCGTTGAACTCGCGTGTCTCCAGCAGCTCCTGTCGGGTAAAGCAGTGCTCCTGCCCGTTGAAGCGGAACCGCCACGAAGCGGTCGGCTTCATCTTGACGATGTCCTTGAACTCGACGATGCCCAGGATCTTGCCGCGGTCCTTGGAGTCGTCCGGCGCGCGAACGATCCGACCGAAGTAGTTCGTGTTCGGATCGCCCTCGTACCGACCCGTGAGGACCGCCATATCCGCCTTGGACTTTTCGAACGTCTTGCGCAAGCTGCGGACGGTTTCGGCGTTGAGCAGCCCCACGTCGCCCGGGCTGACCAGAATGCTGCCGCGGAAGCGTCGGTTCCCCAGGTGCGCCATCGCGGACTGCACGGCATGGCCTGTGCCCTTCTGCTCGGCCTGGTAGGCGTAGACCGTGTGGGGGCGAGGCCCGACCGCCTTGGCGACCTCGACGGCCTTGACGCCCGTAACGATGATGAGGTTGTCGGACCCGAGCCCCTTGCAGACCGCATCGCTCACGCGCTCCACGGTCGGCACACCCCAGATCTCGTGGAGCATCTTGGACGTTTCGCTCTTGATCCGCTTTCCGTGGCCGGCGGCCAGCACGATCCCGATCGCCTTGGCCTGAAGGTCAAGCGGGTCGGACAACTCGGATAGCACCTTGTGGACAGCTTCCTCGTCGTGGTTGGGCATCCTGGCGTGGTCTCCCGATCCTCGTTGCAGGGGTGCGCCCCTGTGCAAACGTAGCTCCTGCTCGCGACGCCGCCTCGTCGCACTGCCGCGGTCGTGTACACTCTCCGCTGCATCGTTCTCTCCCTCCGATGCCCGGATCGGAGAGCGGCCTCCTGCGCGCAACCGTTCGTCTCGGGAGGAGTGGTCAGGCACTTCGCCCTCGCGCAGATATGCGACGCGGAGGGGTAGGCTCCAAGGTGCCCGTCGGCGGATTCATGTTGCGCTCCTCGAGCAGTTCCGCAACGCGCTGCCGGAGGACGGCCTGAATCGCGTGCGGCTTCCGGTTGCCGTCCACCCGAACGAACCCGAACTCCTCGGACAGGCGATCGAATTCCTTCAGGATCATGCCTTGGTACTTCTTGAAGCTATCGTACAGATCCGGGCCGAGATTCAAGTCCATCCCCGATTCCCAGTAGTTCATGCGGTCCGAGGCCAGCACGCGACGAATCAGCGACTGCACTCCGATCCGCAGATAGAAGACCAGATCCGGTACGAGCGCGAAGCCGAACAAGTCGCGGACGTACTCACGGGGCACACCGCGGACGACCGCACGGGCGAACGCCGTATACACGTATCGGTCGGCCAGTACGATGAAGCCGTTTCGCAAGGCCGGCAGGATCTGATACTCCTGTCGATCGGCGAAGTCCGTAGCGTACATGAGGGTGTGGGTGATCCGCGTCAGGGTGTGGCCCTTCTTGGCCTCGGTCAGGGCCCCGCCGATCAGCTTGCTCCGCGTCCAGCCGGTCTCGATGACGCCGTAGCCCTGCACCTCGAGCCACTCGCGGAGGAGGTTCACCTGGGTGGTCCTGCCCACGCCGTCGGTCCCTTCGATGACGATGAGGAGACCGGGCCACGGACCGCTCTGAACGTACGGCAGCCCCTCGCCGAAGAACTGCCTTGCGTCCTGGTTACGTGCTTGTTCGCTCATACCGCCACCGCCCTCGGCTTCTTGTAGCCTTCGAGCACGTTCATGATCGCCTCGCGCGTGATGCGCTGCTGATCGGTGATGCTGCCGGCCGCGTCGACGACCGTCAGGTCGTACTCGGAAACCATCTTGTCGTATTCCCGCAGGATCCGTCCCTGGAAGATGCTGAAGCTCTCCACGGTGTCGTTGCTTAACCCCATGTCCATGCCGGCCTCGTAGGTCTTGATGGCCGCGCGGCTGTTGACGATGCGGTCGATGGCCGTATCGATCGGCACCTTGAAGTAGAACGCCAGATCCGGCCGCACGGCGAACCGATAGACCTTTCGGACCCATTCGGGGT
>CAZKCX010000220.1:0-848 GCA_964550865.1 uncultured Planctomycetales bacterium | reverse complement strand
GGGGTCGCACCCGCGGACGACATCGCGACCGAAGGCCGTGAACACGTACCGGTCGGCCAAGACGATCATGCCCGCCTTCAACGGCGGGATGATGTGGTACACCAGGCGATGGGCGAAGTCGGTTGCGTGCAGCAGACAAAAGGTCGTGGGCGTCAGCACCATCTTCTTCTTGCCCTTCTTGGTGACGGCCTTGACGAGATCGGCCGAGTTCCATTCCGTGAAGAAGACGGTATACCCCATCGACTCCAACCAGCGATGCGCCAGCTGGAGCTGCGTGCTCTTGCCGCTGCCGTCGATTCCTTCCACCACGATCAGCTTCCCCGGGTAGGGGTGCGGTGAATCGAGGGTGACTCGGCTCTTTCCGCTTAGCATGGTTCTGTTCCTGCCTCGATCTGATGTCGGCCCGGCGTGATCCTCACGCGCCGATTCAAGACCGATTCCAGTAGTTTGCTCTTCTTGCTCGCCGCCGCGAGCTCCGCATCGAGGTCGCCGAAGCGGGGCACGACGGTCAGCCGGACGCGCCGCGCGTTCGTGTCAACGAGCACGTCCTCCACGACGCTGCGGTGGGTGCGATCCAGACCGTCCGCCACCCGAAGGACACCCGCCAACGCCTCCACTGTTCTTCGCTGAAGCGGCCCGAGCTTCGCATACGGCTGATGACGCAGCTTCGGGTGAGCCTTGCGATGGTACCGCGCCACGAGCGCGATCAACTCCACCTGCTCGGGACTGAACCCGCTCAATCCGTTCGACTTGATCAACTCGTACGAACGCCGATGATGCTTGGCGCGGCCGAAATGCCACCCGATATCATGTAGGAGCGCCGCCGTCGAAAGGATCAACCGGCTCTC
>CAZKCX010000219.1:0-9825 GCA_964550865.1 uncultured Planctomycetales bacterium | reverse complement strand
CGGCCACGCCGATTACGATTACGACCGAGTGGCGGCCGTTCCGCGTGCCGTTCATCGCGCCGGAAGACAACAACGGTCATTGCGGCGTGCACCTCCGCGTGGGCGACGTGGCAGGGACGGTCTGGGTCGACGAGGCCAAGCTCTACGAAGGCGCCTACCGGCCGGACGCGCGGAACGAGCAGGTCCGATGCGGTGGCTTCGAAGGCGATGCCGATCCTCATGCGCGTGGCTGGTTCCTGTACGTCAAGCGCGATGTCGGAGCCAAGGCGACGGGCGCGGTGGATACGACCACCGCGCACGGCGGGAAGGCCGCCTACAGGATATCCATCGAGAAGCCGGGCAAGCAGAGTTGGCACGTTCACCTCATCCATTCCGGCATGAGCGTGAAGAAGGGCAAGCGCTATACCTTCACCGTCTGGCTCAAGGCCGACAGGCAGCGGCGTGCCGAGATCAGCGTCCTCCGTCACGGCCCGCCGTGGACGGTCTACTCCGGCCGGGACTTCGCGCCCACGATGCAGGAGCTCCGGCTTGCTGCACAGGCCGGGATCCACATCCATTCCTTCGGAATCCGCATGCCCTGGCCCAGGCCCGGCAAGAAGCCCGACTTCACCCGCGTCGACCGGACGCTCGACTGCGTACTCCGCGCCGATCCGAACGGGTTGCTCCTGCCGCGCTTCGGCGTCGAGCCGCCTGCCTGGTGGATCAAGGGGCATCCGGGACACGCTCAGACCTTCGCCGACGGCTCGCGCGGCCGGAACGTCTGTGTCAGCTCCGAACCGTGGCGGCGCGAGATGCTCCGCAACGTTCGCCGTCTCGTCGAGCACTGCGAGGCGAAATACGGCGATCACATGCTCGGCTACCACCCTTGCGCCCAGAACACGGGCGAATGGTTCTACCCGCGGGTGTGGGAGGCCAAGCACAGCGGCTTCTCGAAGGCGGCTCGCGAGGGCTTCGTCGCGTGGCTTCGCGCGAAGTACGGGTCCGTGGAGTTGCTGCGGAAGGCGTGGGCGCGTCCCGAGATTACCTTCGAGGGTGTTACCGTGCCGACGGTCGAAGAGAGAGTCGAGCCGAGCCTCGGCGTGTTCCTCGATCCCGCGCGCGAGCGGCGGGTGATCGACTACCACCGATACCGCCAGATCGCGATGGTCGAGGTGCTCGAGCAACTCGCGGGAGCGATCAAGGAGGCGAACCGACGGCGGAAGCTGGTCGTGCTCTTCTACGGCTACTACTTCTCGTTGGGCGGTCTGCCGATCGGGCCCCAGACGGGCGGACACCTTGCCCTCGCGCGGCTCCTGGAGCATCCCGACGTCGACATCCTCTGCTCGCCCGTCGCCTACCAAGATCGCGGCAACGGCGGGATCGGCGCGTTCATGTCGCCCGTCGATTCGGTCCGCGGGCACGGCAAGCTGTGGCTCAACGAGGACGACACGCGGACCTACCTTTCCTCGAAGACCGCCAAGGCGGGCCGGGTCGACACGCCGGAGCAGACGTACTGGGTGCATCGACGGAACTTCGGCCAGATCCTCCCGCGACGGCTGGCGTGCTGGTACATGGACCTCTTCGCCAAGGGGTGGCTCGCCTCCAAGGACATCTGGGACCACATCGCGGGCCTGCAAAAGATCTACGACATCTATCTGGAGAAGCCGGCCACCTGGGCGCCCGAGGTCGCGGTGATCGTCGACGAGCAGAGCCCGTGCTATCTGGCCTGCAACCCGAACGTGATGCAGCCGCTGGCGAACGAGTTTCGCAAACAGCTCTACCGCATGGGTGCGCCCTTCGGCATGTATCTCTTGAGCGATCTCGTCGCCGGCGATGTGCCGCCCGCCAAGGCGTATTTGTTCGTCGGATGCCTTCGTCTGACGGACCGGGCGCGCCGCGCGATTGCCGAACAGACGCGGGGCAAGACAGCGGTCTGGTTCTACGGAAGCGGCTACGTGAACGAGCGTGCCGCGACGGAGCAGATGTCCTCGGTCGTTGGCATGACGCTGCGCGAGATCAAGCAGCCCCCAAAGCCGATGATCGTGGTGGCCCCGGGCGAGGGCGAACTCGTTTCCGGAGTGCTGTCTCTGCCGTTCGGCACGAAACGACCGCTACGACCGCTCTGGGCGGTCGCACCCTCACCCGAGTTGGACGTCATGGGTCGATTCATGAACAAGCGGATTGCCGCGGCGAGGCGGCGGCGACCGGACGGCGGACAGGACATCTACATCGGCACCGTGACGGCACCGGCCGCACTGCTGCGGAGGATCCTCGCGTCTGCCGGCGTCCACCTCTACATCGACTCCGACGACGTGCTGCTGACCGACGGGGGATTCCTGTGTCTTTCGGCCAGCAAGGCGGGTAAGAAGCGAATTCGCTTCCCCAGCCCGAGGCGCGTCCATGCGTTGCCGAGCGGCAAGGCGATGTCCGACGGACCGACCTCGGAGCTGGTCCTGGACTTCGCCCAGGGCGAGACGCGGCTGTTTCGACTCAAGCCGGGGCGGTAGGACACGTAACGTACGGATGACGCACGCTGCGTTGGCTGTAGCGCGGGTCCACCGCTTCCACCCGTGGGCCTCCCGATCTAGTATTGTGTTTCACAAGTGGTGCGACTATGGACAGGACCGCACACTACACTGTCGCTGCTCGAGCCGCGGCATTCATGCCGCGCGGCCGCGCCGGATGAATCCGGCGGCTCGGGCATATCGTCGCGATACTTCTGAAATGCAGTACTAGGTTCTTGCGGACGCGGCGTCGTACGCCGGGGTCAGGCAGACGTGCCAAGGAGGAAGACCGATGATTCAATCAAGGTTTCTGCCGCTACTGTTCCTGCCGGGTGCGATCATGACAGGTGCTGGAGCACTTCATGCCGACGTGATCCATCCGGAGAAGTCCTCCTGGGTCATCCTGAAGCAGCCCGGGCGGTACATCGGCTGGCCGACGGTCGCCAAGACGGCCGAAGGCGAACTCATTGTGGTCTTCTCAGGCGATCGCGAAGCCCACGTCTGCCCCTTCGGCAAGACGCAGATGATCCGTAGCCGCGACGGCGGCAAGACCTGGTCGAAGGTGCAGACGATCAACAACACGCCGCTCGACGACCGCGACGCCGGCGTGATACAGACGACGTCCGGCGCGCTGCTCGTGAGTTGGTTCACATCGGTCGCCTTCGAGACGCCCTCCTACACGAAGCGAATGAACAAGGCGCGACTGGAGCGATGGAAGCCGCACGTCTCGAAGATCACCGACGCCGACCGCAAGCGCTGGCTCGGCTACTGGACGCGCCGTTCTCCCGACGGCGGCGAGACGTGGGAGGATCCCGTCAAGAGCCACGTGACCGGCCCGCACGGCATGATTCAGCTCGCCGATGGGCGCTGCCTGTATCTCGGTATGCGCACGGTGGACGGCAAGCGGAGGGTGTCGACCTCGGAATCCACCGATGACGGGAAGAGCTGGCACGTCATCAGCACCGTGCCGCTGCCGGATATGAAGGGCCGCTGGCTCTGCGAGCCGCACGTCGCCGAGGCCTCGCCGGGCCGGCTCGTCGGCATGATGCGGATCGAGCGGGTCAAGCACGAGGACCACGTGCTCTGGCAGACCGAGAGCGACGACGGGGGCAGGACGTGGTCGCAGGCCCGTCCGACCAAGATCTGGGGATACCCGCCGCACCTCATTCGCCTGCGCGACGGGCGCGTGCTGGTGACGTATGGCTATCGGCGCAAGCCCTACGGCCAACGCGCGTGCCTCAGCCGAGACGGCGGGCGAACGTGGGACCTCGACCGGATCATCGCGATTCGCGACGACGCCCCCAGCGGCGACCTGGGATACCCCGCCTCGGTGGAGCTGAGCGACGGCTGGATCTTCACGGTCTACTATCAGATCGACAAGCCCGGAGAGAAGACCTGCTTGATGGCAACAAAGTGGAAGCTGCCGGAGTGACGCGTCAAGCCTTCGCAGCCGATCAGGCCCGTCACCACGCCTGCAGGTCGCCGACGATCTCCTCGACGAGGTCTTTGAGCGTCACGATACCAAGGAAGCGGTCGTGCCGGTCGACCACGACGGCCATGGGCGCGCCTCGCCGCTGCATCGTGGCCAGGGCGACCGTTACGCCTTGCTCCGGCCGTACGAAAAGGGGGGGCACCATGTAGTCCGTGATCGCGCGCGGTGGCGTGCTCTGGTCGGACGCGTCCAGCAGGACGTCCAGCACGTTGACGATGCCGACGGCCTTGTTGCCGTCGGCAAGGACGGGCAGACGAGTATAGCGGATCGTCCTGGCCACTTGCATGAACCGCTCTCGATCGGTATCGACCGAGACCGTGTGCACGTGGCTCCGCCGGATCATCGCGGCTTGGACGCGAACGTGGGAGAGGCTCATCACGCGGTCGACTATGGCGGATTGGTCGTCGGAGAGAACGCCTACGCCCACGCCTTCCCGCAGCAGGGCGGTGATCTGGTCCCGCGGCTCGACCGACGAAAGCGTTCGCCCGCCGCGGAAGCCGGCAAGGCGGGCCGCGAGTTTCGCCAGGCTCTTGAGCAGCGGGATCACCCCGGTCGCACGGAACAGCAGGTCGCTGATGCGGAGCGGCCAGATCAGGCGGACCATCAGCAGGTCCGCCTCACGCCGGAAGAGGTTCTTCGGCGTCACCTCGGCGAAGACGAAGATGATCGGCGTCAGCACGAGCGTGGTGACGAGTTCCGACTTCCGGTCGGACACGTAGGCGAACGTCAGCAAGGACACGAAGCACGCCGTGGCCACGTAGTTGGAGAGATTCGTGCCCACGAGGGTGGTCGCGATCATGCCTTCTCGATCTCGGAGCATGTGGCTGAGCATCTCGGCGGGGCGCCGGCGCATCCGGCGGCCCAGCTCGAGCCGCACGGGGTTCAGGCAGTACAGCCCCGTCTCGCAGCCCGAGTAGAACGCGCTGGATAGGATCGCCAGCACCGTCGCGAGCACATAGAAACCGAGCTCGACCATCTCAGTCCTCCCTCCCCTTCTCGGCGTCGTTCTCGAGCCGGATCCGCACGCGGTCGATGCGCCGGCCCGTCATCGTCTCCACCGTCATGACGATGTTCGCGAGGCGGACCTGTTCACCGACCGCCGGCAGACGGCCGATCCGGGCGACGACGAGTCCGGCGATAGTGTCCACCCGGTCGTCCAGCACTTCCGGGCCAAGGGCCTGGGCGAGCGCGCGAACGCTAAGCCGTCCCGCAACGCTGAAGACCCCTTCTTCGAGCGCTTCTACGTCGGGCTGGGACGGCGTGACCTCCTCATCGTGGATGTCGCCCACGATGTGCTCGAGCACGTCCTCCAGTGTTACCAGCCCCGCCACGCCGCCGTATTCGTCGACGACGGCGGCCGTCTGCGTTCGCGTCCGACGGAAGTGGCCGAGGAGCTGGTCCAGCCGCATCTGTTCGGGCACGAACTGCACGGGACGCACGATCTCCCGAAGCGATGGGTCGGGGTTGGGCAGCACGTCTCGCGCATACAGCACACCGAGGATCTGGTCGATTGCCTCCTCGTACACCGGAAGCTTCATGAAGTGTGTCTCCCGAAACAGGGCGACCAGGTCATCAACGGGGCGAGAGATGTCGAACGCCACGATGTCGACGCGAGGCACCATGACTTCATGCACCCGCGCCTCCGCCAGATCGACCACCTGCTGCAACCACGTGCTTTCTCCTGGATCGATCACGCCTTCCCGGCGGCTCATGTCCAGGAGGGTCTTGAGCTCGTCGGCCGTGACGTGGGGAGTGGTGGGGATTGGCCGGCCGATCAGCCGTAGGAGGGGTTCGACAAATGCCGTTTCCAATACGACGCGAACGGGTCCAAGCCCCACCTGGAGCGCGTGGACCACAGGTGCGACCAGCGAGGCGATACCGCTCGCCGCCGTCGAGGCGATCACCTTGGGTATGACCTCCCCGAAGATGATGACGATCAGCAGGCTGAGCCCGCCGCCGATGGACGTGGCCAGCGCGCTCCGGTCCGCGGTCAGGTCGCGGACAAGGACGTAGCTGACGGCGAAGAGAAGGACGTTCACCGTGTTGTTCGCGATCAAGATCGTGGAGAGGAGCCGCCGCGGATCGCCCAGCAGTTCCGAAGGCAGGCGCGTCAGTCGGCTTGGGCTCTGCCGCATCGTGTGGAGTTGATGCCGGGTCAGGCTGAACAGGGCCGTCTCGCTGCCGCTGATGAATCCCGAAGCGGCCAGTAGAAGAAGCAGCGTGATCCACTGCCAGGCGTAGTCGATGAGCGCGTCCATGGGCGCCGGCGAAGGACTCCTCCCTTTCGTACCCAGGCGACGGCGGATGCACCGAGCCGCGATCCTCTACGACAAGCCGCGTAGAGCGCAGATCGTCATTGGCCGGTGCAGGCTGTCAGAGCTTCCCGCCGAACGTCGGGGATCGCGTGATCAGCATGTTGTCGTGACCGCAGACGATCTGATCCGCGATCTCGATGATCTCCGCCAGGGATTCGGTCGCCTTCTCCGCATCGTTGCAGCGCTCGAAAACTTGGCCGTGGTCCAGGTAGTCGCGGTTGATCACGGCATCTCCGGCGATGACGATGGTGGCGGTCGACGGCAGCACGAGGAGACTGCACGTCCCCGGCGTCACGCCCGGACTGGGAAACAGATGGACCTGATCGGTGAGCTTCTCGGGCGCCGGCCGTGCGCGTTCGAGCAGTCGAAGCTCATCGCGAACGAGGTTCAGCTGTTCGGATTCCTGCTCGCCGAGGGTTTCGAGCATGCCCGTCAGATGCTCGCGGAATGCTTCGACCTCTCCCTCGTACATGAGCCACTGGGCTCGGGCGAACCTCTCGAGCCCCCGACGGTGAATCGGCTGAAACGAGGTGAGGAACACCTTCGTGATCGCCTCGGGTTTGAGGCCCGTGCGCTCGTGCAGTCGCGCCTCGATCACCTCTCCCGGTAGCGAAGGGTCCACCAGGATTGCCTCGGCGCCGTCTCGGATCAGCGTCGTGGTGGCATGCGCCGAGCGCACAGGCTGCGTTTCGTTCCAGAACCGGTTGCGGCTCAGACAGCCAATGCTCACGACGTCTACCGTGATGCCCATCCGTGATCCTCCGAACACGCGTCACATTGTATCAGATGCGGTACGAGTCGGTCTTCAGAACCGTCGAGTGATGGAAATCCGGGAGTGCTCTCGATAGGTCTTCTGATTGCGCTACTCGGGCCGACGGGGGGCTGGGAGGTCCAAGTCGTTCAGTTCACGGAGCATCTGTCGGAGACCCGGGAGGCGGGGGTGGATTCGCAACGCCGCCAGGTACCATTCTCGCGCGGCGCGATACCGCCCGAGCTGGACGCAGCAATGGCCAAGATTCGCCAGGGCCGCGAAGTGGACCGGGTTCAACTCGACGGCGCGAAGAAAGTCCTCCCTTGCTCGGACGTGGTCTTCGCAGAGCGTGTGAGCCATGCCGCGCTGATGGTAGGCCTCGGCGAAATTGGGATGATGCTCGATCAGCTCATCGAGGAGCCTTTCGGCCCCGTCGATCCGACCCTCCTCCATGAGCTCCATGGCCTCGTGGAGTGTACGCTGCGCGACCGCCCCGGCTTGGCCGAACCATCTCGACCAGAGCGAGCGCTCGCAGAGCCTCACGGCGATGGGGTCCTCCCCTTGCAGCAACGCCGCGAGCTTGTGCGGTTCGTCCAGCCGGTCGACAAGCTGAAAGCACGTCGCCGCCAGTTCCTCGAACTCGGGGCTGTCCTCGTCAGGCAACGCCTCCAGGTCCGGCAACTCGAAAGCGAATGGGTCGGAACTCGCCGATGCGGCGAGGGGTTCTTGGCGATGGATCGGTCCGTCCGTAATAGCACTCACCTGCGGGCTTCAGGGCATCGCCCCCGAAGCTCCCATTCCCACCTGCATGATTCGATCTGCGTTTTCGCGGGTCTTCTCGCACGGCCACGAAGGCCGTTGCTACTATTCAAGTGCCTACTTAGACGTGAGTTATGACTCCAGTTCTTGACGTCTCAACTCGCGGGGCCTTGGGCGGTGCGAATCTGCCACACGCGAAGGATCGGGCCTCCAGTTGCCCGTTTCAACCAATGGTAGCCGCCCAACAAGCCCCGAGTCAACGATCACTTTCCGATCTGAAGCGATCGACACCGATCCTCTGTTATCGGTCGAATTCCTTCCTGGCTGAGATATTCCAAGGCCGCCAGATGGCCTCGACCAGGCGCCGGTGGCCGCGGACCGTTTTCCCTCGGGAGGTACGTGCGTTTATCATGGACGGTCAACAGTGTGGCCGCCGGCATAGAGCGAGTGCGACGGCCCGGCCCGCCCACGCTCGTGATGGCGCGCTTGCTGCACCGGCCGGAAGCATCATTCACAACAGAGGAAGGCAAGGAGGACCACCATGAATCTCTACACGAGCAGGCGGTTGCCATGGATTGTCCTGGCTCTCAGCGCGGTTCTTTCGTCAGGGGCCAAGATCGACGCGGCCTCGCCCCTTCGGGAAACCGCCGAACGGATGGTAGCCCAAAGCGGTCGGTCGGGCGGAGTCTGCGCGATCGTCGGTCGACCGAACCCGGACCTTGCCATGGCAATTGCCGAGCAGGGAGCGTTTGTCGTTCATTGCCTTGTTTCAGACGAGGCCGCCTGTGAGGAGATCCGCAAGGCCATCCGCTCGGAGGGAGAGTACGGGCCGGTGTCGGCAGGCACATTCGCCGGAGGACGGCTGGCCTATGTCGACAGTCTCATCAACATCGTTGTGGTGGATGGGTATCCGTCGCTCGTCGACAAGGTGGACGTCGCGGGGGAGGTGCTTCGCGTCCTGGCTCCGCTCGGCACGGCCTACTTTGGCGACTTCGGTTCGTCGGCCGACGCCACCGTGCAAAAGGACAAGCTGAAGAAGGCGCTCGAGCCTTTCGGCATCGAGGACATCGGCGTCGTCGAGGCGGGCGGCGTGTGGCTACGCGTCAGGAAGCCCTGGCCCGCCGACATCGACGAGTGGACACACTACCTCCACGGGGCCGACGGAAACCCCGTCGCCCAAGACCGCGTCGTCGCGCCGCCGAAGCACTTCCAATGGACCTCAGGGCCGATGTGGCAGCGCTCGCACGAGACCGATTCGAGCATCAGCACGCTCGTAACGGCACGAGGCCGGCTGTTCTACATCGAGGACCGCGCTCCCATCAGCTTGGCCGGCCAACACGACCTGCCCGACAAGTGGGTGCTCGTCGCGCAGGATGCCTTCAACGGCGTCCTGCTGTGGGACGTGCCCATCGAGCATTGGGGCTGGCGGGAGTGGAAGGAGACCTGGTTCAACCTCCGCCCCGGCGATATCCCGCTCAACCTCCAGAAGCGTCTGGTGGCCGTCGACGACAAGGTGTACGTCACGCTCGGCTATCGCGCGCCGGTGTCCGAGCTCGACGCGAAGACCGGCAAGACCCTAAAGACGTACGAAGGCACCGAACGGACGGGCGAGATCCTCTACCACGACGGCACACTGGTCCTCTCCGTGCTCGTAGGCGATCGAGTTCGAATCATGGCCGTCGATGCCTCGACGGGGCAGCGGAAGTGGGTCTCCGAGAAGGGCTATGAGGGCACCGTGGTCGACTACTACCGCTTCCGAGCCATGAACGGGAAGGTCAAGCCGGCGGACCTCGATCCGACGCTCAACACGGCCACGGACGGCAAGGTCGTCGCCTTCATCAGCGGACCGGACGTCGGCTGCGTGGACTTCCGCACGGGCAAGGAAAAGTGGCGGTCTTCGTTCCCCTCCGTGAAGGCCGATCACCATGCCGGCGGGATCCAATCGAAGGGCAACCTGTGGGTCGGCACGATGATCGTCGCCGACGGCGTGGTCTTGCATGCCAGCCCCAACAAGCTCGCGGCGTT
>CAZKCX010000218.1:0-9863 GCA_964550865.1 uncultured Planctomycetales bacterium | reverse complement strand
GTCCTCTTCAGCAGCCACAGCCTCCCCGAGGCCGAGCAGCTCTGTGAGGAGGTGGCCATCCTCCGCATGGGCCGCCTCGTGGCGAGCGAGCGGGTCAGCGACCTCCGCCTGCGCGCCGGGCATCGGGTCTACCTCAAGTTCGCCCGGCCGGACGGCAAGCTGCCCGATCCGCCGGAGGGATTGACCATCAAGGTTTGCACGAACGAGGAGGTCCGCGCGCGGTGGCAGGGCGACGTCGGCCGACTGATGGACTGGTTGGCGGACCTGCCGCTCCAGGATGTGACCGTCCAGGCCGCCGACCTGGAGGACCTCTTCATCGACTACTACGGCCCCGCCCGCGAGGAGGAGTCATGAGCCTCGCCGTCGTCCTCAAGGCGATTCGCGACTACCGGTTGATCTTCGTCCTGGCGTGGGTCGCGTCGGTGGTGATCGCCCTGCTGGTCTTGCTGGCGCTATCGGCCACGCCGCTGGACATGATCAAGCAGTGGATGAAGCTGCCGTTCGGCAAGGTCGTCATGCGGATGCTGCTGGGCGAACAGGTCGAGGTGATCTCGCGGACGGGCTTCGCGGCGTTCACGTTCGTCCATCCCATGATCGTGGTGACGGCCTGGAGCTTCCTCGTCTACATCTGCACGCAGGTGCCCGCGGCCGAGGTCGATCGCGGCACGGCCGACCTTCTCCTCAGCCTGCCCGTCTCCCGCTGGCGGATTTACGTCTCGTATTCGCTGGTGCACTTCACGATGGCGGCCCTCCTGGCGGTGGCCCCGTACCTGGGCGTGCACATCGCCGAGCACCACTGGGAGTTCGAGGAGGCCGTCAACCTGAGCATGATCCGGCTGACGATCGTCAACGCCCTGTTCGCCCTGTGGGCCGTCGTGGGTGTCGGCATGGGCATCAGCGCGTGTGCCTCGCGTCGCGGGACGGCGGTGGCCGTGCTGTTCGCGTGGCTGCTCGGCTCGTTCGCCATCAACTTCCTCGGGGCGATCTGGGAGCCCGTCGAGCGGATCTTCTTCCTGAGCATCCTGTACTACTTCCGACCGCTGATCGTCGTGCGCGACGGGCGGCTCGATCACGAAAACCTGCTGATCCTCGCCGGCGTGGCGCTGACCGGGTGGATCGTCGGGGCGATCGTCTTCGCGCAGCGGGATATCCGCACCACGTAACGCGTGGCCTATTGGATGTAGCCGAGCCCTTGGAGGCGGCGGCGGGTCTCGTCGTCGAGTGCGTCCTGCCCACGAAGCGCTTCGGGGCCGCGGTAGGGACGGCCGGCCTCGAGCCACCGACTCAACCGCTCACGAAGGCGCCGGGCCACGGCGCCGTGGCGCGCGGAAAGGTCCTCCGTCTCGGCCGGATCGTGCTCGAGGTGGTATAGCTCGGTTCGCCCTTGCGGCCCTACGATCAGCTTCCACGGTCCTTGTCGAATCGCCCGAAAGACGCCCGTGAAGGGCGCGGCGTCGAACGCCGGCTCGATCATCTGCTTGACCACGTTGATCCCGAAACCCTCCGGCTTCATCAGCTCCACGACGGCGACGGGCTCGGCCTTCTCCGCCGCCGAGGACGTCGAGGCGACGGGCCGCGACGACGACGTGGCCGCACGAGGGGTCGAGGGTCCCGCCGCCGCCTCGGTGCCCACCGAGGCCACCACGTCGAAAAGCGAACGACCGAACGTGGATTCCGTCGGTACCGGCCGGCCGTGCACGGCGTCGAGGACGGTCGGCAGGAGGTCGGTCGTCTGGACGAGCGCATCGCATCGCCCGCGAGGCAATCGACGGGGGTGTCGGACGATCAGCGGCACGTGGGCGAGCGTGTCGTACACGCACCAGTAGTGGACCATCAGGTGGTGGTCGCCGATGTTCTCCCCGTGATCGGACGTGATCACGAGCAGGCAGTCGTCCAACGAGACATGCGTGGCCAATCGCGCGAGCAGGTCGCCGACGTAGCCGTCGAGGAGGCGCGTCTCCCCGTTGTAGGTCTCGTTGAAGAGCCGGAGCTGGGTATCGCTCAGCGCGCCCTGCCGCAAGAGGGAGAACCGGAAGACGTCCTCCCAGACCCATCCGTTGCGGTAGGAGGCCTCCAGCTCGTCCTCCGGCACGAACGGTCGCCGATGAGGCAGCGGCGGTCGATACGGCGAATGCGGCTCGAGGTAGTTTACGAAGAGGAAGAACGGCCGGTCGCTTTCGCGCTGCGCGAGCCAGCGGTCGACCAACTGGTTCGTGTGCTTGGCCCCTTCGTCTTGGGCGGTGGCCGCCCCGATCCAGGTCCCAACCAGCCCCGCGGGATACCCCACCTCGTCCAGCAGCCGCTGGAGGAGATTCCCGCGCACCCGATTCACTGCCGTGGGCCAGATCACGCGATCGAACCCCTGGGAGAGGTTGCTGCCCTTCCCGACCCAGGCATTGTTGCTGAAGGCGATGGTGTCATAGCCCAGCCTGGCGAGAAGCTCGGCCATCGTCGTGAAGCGATCGTCGAGCCACATGTGGCCGTAGTTCGCCCCGTGCTCGCTCGGAAACAAACCCGTGAACATCGACGCGTGCGACGGGAGCGTCCAGATGCCGGCCGAGTAGCACCGGTCGAAGACCATGGCGTCCGCGGCGACGGCGTCCAGACACGGCGTCGTCGTTCGCTCGTAGCCGTAGCAGCCGAGTCGGTCCAGCCGTTGCGTATCGAGCACGATGAAGATGACGTTCAGGGGCTTGTCGTTGTCGGAGCGTGCGGCGGCCCGACCGTCGAGCCGGACCGGGCTCGAGGCGATGAGTTGTGGCCGCTCGCGCCATTGGATTGCCAGGCACGCGATCAGCAGGAGAAACGTCAAGGGGACGACGACCTTGGCGACCCGCCGTCCAAGGCGTCCCAGGATCGTCCCCGCCACGACATGCAGAGGCAGGTAGATGGCCAGGGCGAGCAGGAGCCAGGCGCCGAGCCGGAACACCCACCAGAGCAATCTCAAGAAGGGGGCCTGCGGTGGCCCGCCGGAGCCGATCATCCACGTGGTGACGGTGACCACGCCAGCCAACCAGATGGCGATGGCCATGCCGCCCGGACGAATCCCCAGCAGCAATCGCCGAATGCCGATCGTCAGCAATCCCCACACGCACGCACCGATCGCCCCGTGGATGGCCCAGCCGAGGCCATGAGCGGCCGCACTGTAGCTCAACACGTCCGTCCATTGGCGGACGGCCAGGAGCTCTCGATGCTCCCAGCCTTCGCGCAGGGCGAGCACGGTTCCGGAGATCATCCCGGCCGTCAGGCCGAAACAGACCGACCAACCCAGCAGCCTCAGGAGCGCAGCGATGCGAGGGGTGCGCTCGCCCGCGGCGTGCGTACGCCGACGTCCGCCGCTCTCGTCGGAGGTCTCGTCGGCGTTCGCGAGAGGTGCGTCCTGGCCGGTTTCGTCTGGTGTCTGGTAAAGGGATCCCATTCTTTCCCCTGCGGGCCCGGTTGCCGCAGTTGCCGGGCGTTTCTGTAGACCCTTGGAGATAGGACACTTGTGCGAAACCTCCCGGCGCGCGACAAGCCCTAGACTGCCTGCAACAAGGATCGAATCGTGTGGCACGGCCGCCCCCGGCCGTGAACCGCAGAAAGGTCCCAGCCGAGGGCGGCTGGGCCACAAAGCCAGGACTGCTCGACTATTCAGCGATTGTTGCGAATAGCTCAGCACCGTTCAGGTCGGGTGCCTACTGCCGGTGGAACGAGCGCGCGGCAAGCGATCCGGCGGCGATCCGCAGGCCCTGCCAAAGGTCTCCCCATTATGACAAAACCACGCCCTCATTCACAGTTCTTGACCATTCTGTACAGTTTAGGGTAGCCTACGGTTATGGGGCCACGGGCGCGGGCGATCCGGTGCCTCCGCCCGACCAGCCCATCCCATCTGGAGCGACCTGCCCGCACGGAAGTGGAGGAGGGGAACCCTTGTCGGCTGAAAGGCCCCGAACCCGTGACCAGCGCTCTCGCAGGCGACGCCTGGGCTTTCGCCTGGCCGCGATCGCACTCTCGGTTGCCGTCTGTCTGGGGCTCGCCGAGGCCTACCTCCGCGCGACGGGCTTCGAGTACCGCCTCTATCCCGAGAGGGTCGTCTTCGGTGCGATCAAACCCGAGAACATGGGCCAGTACTTCCGCCCCGACCCCGACCTGTTCTGGGTGCCCGTCAAGCCCGTGCCGTACGAGAAGATCGTGGCAATCGCGAACCACGTGAAGCCGAATGTGGTCTTTATGGGGTGTTCGTGCACGCAGCTCGGCACGTATCCTCAGGAATTCGCCTCGCTCGTCGATCAGGCCTATCCCCGTCAAGAAACCAAGATCATGAACTTCGGCGTGGCGGGTTGGTCCAGCTATCAGGGGTTGCAGCAGCTCAAGCGCGACATCCTCCCGTTCGAGCCCGACGCGGTGGTGATCTACTACGGTTGGAACGATCACTGGATCGGCCTGGGCATCGAGGACAAGGACGTCGCCAAGGTCAACAACAGTCTGCTCTACAAGCTTCAGGACCTGCGTGTGGTCCAGGTCGGGCTCCAGGCCTACATGCGGCTGCGGGGCGAGAAGCCCGCGAAGTACCCCAATCGCGTCGCGCCGGAGGACTTCGAGGCGAACCTCCGCGCGATGGTCCGGCTGGCCCGCGAGCACGGCATCGAGCCCGTCCTGCTGACGGCCCCCTCCTCCCATGAGCTCATGAGCGATCTTCGAGGAGTGGTCTACCTCGAGGAGCGGTGGGTCCGAGACGTCGACGAGCTGATCCCGCTGCACAGGCAGTACGTGTCCGTCGTACGCAAGGTCGCCGAGAGCGAAGACGTGGTCCTGTGCGACCTGCAGCGGGAATTCATGAAGGAGCCGCGCGAGAAGGTCCTGCAGGAGTTCTTCCACGATGACGGCATCCACTTGCGCGACGCCGGCAACCGAAAGGTCGCCCGACTCCTCTTCCACTGCTTCCAGAAGAACGGCGTGACCGACGACGTCCTGGTGCGCTCCCCCACATCGCAACAGGCCGGCCCCACCTCCCTGGCGGTGGCCAGCGAG
This sequence comes from uncultured Planctomycetales bacterium, assembly GCA_964550865.1. GTDB lineage: Bacteria > Planctomycetota > Phycisphaerae > UBA1845 > JAFGLZ01 > JAFGLZ01. The sequence continues at coordinate 4,853 of CAZKCX010000218.1, read as the reverse complement.
TAGCCGTTATCATCTCTCCTACGAACGATGGGGAATTTGAGGGGCGATGAGACCTCGCGCGTCTTCCTCGGAGGCATTCCATGGCATCAGAACTGAACCGTCGTGATCTCCTGGCCGGGGCCGGCGCCTCGGCGCTGGCCGCCTCGATCCCGCAGGCCGTCCATGCCGAGCGAAACAAGGCCAAGCCGCTCGGTCCGAACGATCGGCCGCGCATCGCGCACATCGGATGCGGCAGCATCGCCCGCCACAACGCCAGCATCGTGATGAACCTCGACCGGGCCGACTACGTGGCCGTGTGCGATCCGGACTCGAATCGCGCGGGCGAGTGGGTCGAGTGGGTCGGCAAGCGGCAGAAGCACAAGCCGGATGCGTACGCCGACTTCCGCAAGGTGCTCGACCGAAAGGACGTGGACGCGGTCTGGGTCAGCACGCCCGACCATTGGCATGCGCTCGTCACGATCCACGCCTGCATGGCCGGCAAGGACGTCTTCGTCGAGAAGCCCATCAGTCACAACGTCATCGAAGGTCGCCGGATGGTACAGGCCGCGCGGAAGTACGACCGCATCGTCCAAGCCGGCACGCAGCAGCGATCGGGCCCGCACATGAAGTCCGGCTGCGAGTACGTCGGGAAGGGCAACCTCGGCAAGGTGGGCCTATGCAAGGCATGGGTGGTCTGCCATCGAACCCCGCTCGGCCACCCGCCGAACGGCACGCCGCCGAAGGGCGTAAACTACGACCTGTGGCTCGGGCCGGCCCCGAAGAAGCCCTTTAACAAGAATCGCTTCCACTACACGTGGCGGTGGTTCTGGGATTTCGCCGGCGGCAAGTGCGCCGACTGGGGCATCCATCTGGTCGACATGATCCACTGGGCGATGGGTGTGGACGCGCCGCTGGCCGTCTCGAGCAGCGGCGCGCGGGACATGTGCGACGACAACTGCGAGACGCCCGACACGCAGATCGCGCTCTTCGAGTATCCGGGCTTCACGTGCACGTGGGAGCATCGTGAGGCGAACGCGCACCCGCCGAACCGCCTCGGGCACGGCATGGCCTTCTACGGGACCCAGGGTACGCTGCTGATGGACCGCAACGGCTGGCATGTCTATCCCGAGACGGTCGACAAGAAGCCGCTCATCGCCGACCCGCCGAAGGTGAAGGGCTCGAACTCCCAGATGTACGTCGACCACGCCGCGCACTGGTTCGACTGCCTGGCGAGTCGGGAGCGGCCTCGGAGCGACATCGAGATCGCCCATCGCACGACGACGGCCGTCCAGCTTGCGAACATCGCCTTCAAGGTCAAACGCCGCATCGTTTGGGATCGCGAGAAGGAGGAGATCGTCGGCGACCGCGAGGCGAATGCCCTTCTCGGCCGCGAGTACCGCAGCCCGTGGGGATTGCCGAAGGTGTGAGTATCATTGCGCTGTCTGGTGGAATCGGTCACGAGATGGAAATCACCAAGAAGCTTGTTGATCTGGTCTTATCAAGGCGCTTTCAGATTACGGATCATGCGATTGAGTCCATGGATGATGATTCACTTTCCCTGGGGGACCTCACCTCGTGTCTGACCTCCGGGAAGCTGAGGAGGAGCTGGCCTCCTGAACGCAAGTATGAAGTGGAAGGTCCTGCTTTGGATGGGAGGCCAATCCGAGTTATGGCCCGGTTGATAGACGCCCAGCACTTGCGTATCATTACCATATATGAGATCAGATGAGCCCAATCCCGTTTACTGCTGCGAGCATTGTGGCGAACCCATGACGAGCAAGAAGATTGACGTCTACCGCCGACGCAAGGGGCGTCACGTTCTGTTTCGCGGCGTTCCCGCCCTGGTGTGCCACGCTTGCGGACGGAAGGTCTTCGAGGCCGACGCCGTCGAAACGATGGAACGCGGGTTGGAGCACCCCACCAAGAATGCCCAGAAGGCGGAGTTGACGATCATCTCCGCCTGAGCTGTGCACACTTGCCGTTCTTTTCATCCCCCTCCTGTCCTCGTCCCGCACTCCGGACACACGCCGCTGACGTTGCCTGTAAGATCGTAACCGCACCGCTCGCAGTGGCCGGGCGGGATGCGGCGGTCCTTGTGCCACAGGTAAGCCGTCGGGAGCAGTGCGGCCAGAAACGGGATCCACAGCGGAAGCCCCAGAGTAGTCTCCTCATGGGTGGGGCTCTTGGCTTGTACGTAGCACCGGCCCCACCAGATCCAAGGCCGAAAGTCAGGAATCCATCCTGAATCCTCCTGCACCTTTCGACACATGGCCGGCTGCATGTTGTGTATCAATCTGCAACAGACGCACCCGCGGTGATAGACAAACTGCACAGCCCGCCGCTGCGGGTCGCCGTAGATGGGCGAGGAATACGCGTACGACGCGATCCGCAAGACCAGAAGCACGACGAGGAGCAAGGCGCACAAGACCGTCCCGCTCCACTTCACGGCCCGCCGCAATCGAGTCCGCCTTCGCATGCCACGAGTATACCCGATGTCGGATGGTGTGGCCGCGTCGGCAGCCGGCGGAATCCACGTCTGAGTGCTGCGGGGCCACGAGCCCGCCCCGGGACTGCCACGAAGCCCTGCGTTGGTCCGTTTCCCGATGATTGTGTGTCATGCAATGATCCCGAAACGGAATAACCCCACCGCCGACGGGCCGAAGTGAAGCTCTGCCGTCTTGGACCCTGGCGTGACGACGGATTGAGGTCCGTTCCCGTCGCAGGACCCTCGAGACCGGTCGGGCGACTCGCATGAGCCCACGCGCGCCGCTGCATTGCGAGCCGCGTGCGGCGAGATCTTGTCGAATCGAGCCGTCCACGGCCCGCTGGACGATCTTCTGTGACGAACAGCGACCGGCCTGGGGACAGGCCGGCTCTGAAAGACGCCCGACGGTTGCTGCACTCGTGGTCTCATCGAGGGACATTGAACGATTGGCTACGCTTGCTCCCTCCGCGCAGTCGCCGCCAATTGGCTCCTCGAGACACGGTACAGGCTCGACAACACGCCAGCGCGATGGTACGTATCGAACATCTTCGTCCGACGGCTCAGCGGATCGGATGTCGTGAGGAAGCCCACGAAGGAACTGGCGTCATGATTTCCATCTCTGCGGGTATCGTGGTTACGGTGAAAATCGCAATCGGCCTCTCGGCGCAGAAGGATGAACACCGGGATGCACCGCTGAAGCTGGCCGTTGGCAAGTCGTTTCCCGTCGAGGCGGCAGGCCAGCAAGGGATCGCCACGGACGGCAAGCACGTCTTCGTACAGGCGACCCACGTTCTGTACAAGTATGACCTCAAGGGCAAGTTTCTCGCCAAGAGCGAGGAACGACGTTGGCACCATGGGGGGATCCTCTACCACGACGGCAAGATCTACGCCGCTGTCTCGGAGTGCTCGAGGAAGGGAAGCGACAAGCATTGGGTCTGCGTCTATGACCCGACAAGCTTGGAGAAGGTGAACGAGTATGACATCGGCAAGCACTTCCGCGTCTGCGCGGGCGGCATCGCCTACTTCGACCACCACTTCTATGTGGCCGAGTCGTACTACGACAACGACCACGAGGACTATGTCGTCCAGTTCGATACGGAGTTTCGTTACGTCAAAGCCCATCGGGTCAAGTTCAAGTGTCCTTATGGCATCCAGGGGCTGACCTACGTGCCGGTTGAGAAGAGCTTCGTCGTCGCCTCGCACGGCAGGGAATTCTATCGAATCGATTCAGAGTTCCAAAACCACACGATCGAACCGGGCCGCGCGCCGTTTGATCTACAAGATGTGGCACACGTGAAGGGGAGTACGTACGTAGTGAATGAGCGCGCGGCGAAGCGGGTCGTGTTCGCCGAAATCGTCGAATAGGAGCAGGAGGCCAACGCATGGTCCATACGATGTTCGCACTCTCACTGATTCACGCAGCCATCGTTTCCATGGGAGCCAGCCAAGGGCAAGGGAACTCCAGCAGGGTCGCCGTTCAGCTCTACGTCTTCGGCAAGCCCGCCCAGAAGGTCGCCGAGCCGCTCGACGGGGTGCTCGCCACCGCCAAGCACGCCGGCTACAACACCGTCCAGGCGTGGCTGCGGTACTACGAGTCGCCCGAATCTGCCGATCGTCTCGTCAAGATGCTCGCCAAGCACGGGCTGACCATGCCCATCGCCTACACCGGAGGGGCGATGCACGTGCAAGATCGCGCCGACAAGGCCATCGCCGAGATCCTGCGGCTCGCGCGGATCGGGGCCAAGCACGGGCTCAAGATCGTGGCCATGAACCCCGACCCGCTCAAGCGCGAGAAGACCGACGCCGAGCTCGCCGTCCAATCGAGGAACCTCAACGCCCTCGGCGGGGCGCTCCGCAAGCTCGGGCTGAAGCTGGCGATCCATCAGCACGCGCCCGAGATGCGGAGCGGCGCGCGGGAGTGGTATCACATCCTGCGGAACACCGACGCCGACAAGGTCTTCTTCTGCCTCGACATCGATTGGGTGCACCACGGCGGCCAGGATCCGTACAAGCTGCTCCGCGACGCCGCCAAGCCCAAGCGGATCGCCGACCTCCACCTGCGAAGCTCGCGGAACAAGGTCTGGCTCGAGCGGCTCGACGAGGGCGACGTCGATTTCCGGCGCGTGGCCAAGATCCTCAAGGAGTGCGGCTACGACGGCTACTACACCGTCGAGCTGGCCTACCGCAAGGACACAAAGCGCACGCGATCGCTCGAGGAGAACCTCCGCCTGAGCCGCGCGTACGTCCGCGAGGTGTTCGGCCTGTGATCGTGCCGCTGTTCTCAGTGTCGACCTGCATGAACTGGTTTCCGGGCCAGGCTGGCTACGGTGTAGTGTAGTATTGCATTTCAGAAGCATCGCGACTGCCTGCCCGAGCCGCGGCATTCATG
>CAZKCX010000217.1:0-9881 GCA_964550865.1 uncultured Planctomycetales bacterium | reverse complement strand
CGGTCCCGCGGGGCAAGATGCGTTCGTCGGAGGTCTGGACGTGGGTGTGCGTGCCGAAGACGCAGGAGACACGACCGTCGAGATGCCATCCCATGGCGATCTTCTCGCTGGTGGCCTCCGCGTGCATGTCGACGAAGATCACGCGGACGGATTTCGGCAGTGTTGCCAGCAACCGATCGGCTGCCTTGAAGGGGCAGTCCGTGGCGGGACGGATGAACATCCGTCCGAGCAAGGAGAAAACCGCGATGCCCACGCCGGCGGGCGTCTCGAAGACGGCGGTATCCCGTCCGATCGCTTCCGTGGGGAAGTTGGCCGGTCGGACAATGTCCCGGTTCTCTTGGAGGAGCTGCACGGCCTCTCGACGACGGTACGTATGATCGCCCATCGTGATGAGGTTCACGCCGTATCGCTTGAGCTTCTCGTAGAGCTGTGGCGTGAGGCCGCTGCCGCCGGCCATGTTCTCCGCGTTGACGATGACGCAGTCGACGTCATGCGCCTTGGTAAGCTTCGGCAGCTGTTGGGCGAGAAGCTGGCGACCCGGCCGACCGACAACGTCTCCCACACACAACACGCGAATCGACATGGAGTCCAACTTTCTAGATCGTGCCCGCCCCTCGCGCCGGCAAGCCCTCTCCGCGAATCGGATCGATCGCGCAGCGGGACGTCACCGGGCGGACGTCCCTCGTTACCGAGCGTATTCCACCGCGCGGACCTCGCGCAGGAGGGTGACCTTGACCTCGCCGGGATAGGTCATCTCCTGCTCCACCTTGTGTGCGATATCGCGCGCGATCTTGATCGCGCCCTTATCGTCGATTCGGTTCGCGTCCACGATAACGCGGACCTCACGCCCTGCCTGGATCGCGTAGGCCTGCTTCACGCCCGGGAATTGGTTCGCCAGTTCCTCGAGCTGCTCGAGTCGGCGGATGTACCGCTCGAGCGATTCGCGTCGGCTGCCGGGCCGGGAAGCGCTGATGGCATCGGCGGCGCCGACGATGGGCGTGTAGGGGCTCATCGCGCCGATGTCGCCGTGATGGCCCGCAATCGCGTTCAGAACCTCGGGCTTCTCGTTGAACTTCTTACAGATGTCGTGGCCGATCTGCGGGTGCGCGCCCTCAACCTCGTGATCGACCGCCTTGCCGATGTCGTGCAGGAGTCCGCACCGCCGCGCCAGCCCGCCGTCCAGGCCCAATTCGTCGGCGATGACCTGCGACAGATACGAGACCTCGACGCTATGCCGCAAGACATTCTGGCCGTAACTCGTGCGGTAGGTCAGCCGCCCGAGCAGATCCAGTTGGCGCCGGTTCAGGCCGAGGACGTTGGCCTCCATGGCCGCCTTCTGGCCGATGTCGAGGATCTCCTTGTCCACCTCCGCGCGGGTCTCTTCCACGACCTCCTCGATGCGGGCGGGGTGGATCCGGCCGTCCTGAATGAGGACTTCCATCGACCGCCGGGCGACTTCCCGGCGGACGGGATCGAAGGCGCTGACGACGACCACGCCGGGCGTGTCGTCCACGATGACGTCCACGCCGGTGGCCTTCTCGAATGCGCGGATGTTTCGGCCTTCGCGCCCGATGACGCGCCCCTTCATGTCGTCCGAGGCGATGTCGATCGTGCTGACGGTGCTGTCGCATGTATGCCCGGCGGCGTAGCGCTGGATCGCCGTGATGGTGATCTCGCGGGCCCGCTTCTCGGCGTCCTCTTGAGCTTGACTGATCGTGCGTTCGATCAATTCGGCCGCCTCGCGCTCCATCTCCTCGTCAAGCCGAGACAGCAAGAGCTCCCGGGCCTCGTTGGCCGACATGCCTGAGATCTTGAGCAGCTGTGCCCGCTGCTTCTCCAACGTTTCGGTCAATTGGCTGTCCTTCTCGGCGACCTCCTTCTCTCGTTCCTGGAGCTTTCGCTCGGCGTTCTCGACCCCGCGCTCCTTCGTGTTGAGGGTATCGAGCTTCCGCTCGAGGACGTCCTCTCGCTTGTCTAGTCTTCGTTCGGCTTCCTTGAGTTCGTTTCGGGCTTGCGCGGTTTCCTTTTCGAATTGCTCATTGCGACTGATGAACTCGGCCTTGGCGTCCACTTCGGCCTTCTGGACAATTCGTTCCGCATCCCTTTCGGCCTCTTTGATGATCCGTTCCGATTCCCGTCGGATCGCCGATCTTCGGTACCGGCCCATGAGTTGCAGGGCCGTGTACGTCCCTGCGATCACTGCGACCGCAGCGATGATCGCCACGACCCAGACAAAGGGCTCGGGGGATCCTGAGGCCGCTAGCAAATCTAGCGGTGCCATCGTCATATCGTCTCCATACTGTTTCGGCCACGTTTCGCACACCTATCCTCGACGCTGGCGCAACCGACCGCGAACAACCACCACGTCGTGGTGCGCTGTTCACGCGCGGTTGTCCAGGAAAACCCAATGTCTCTTTGGGAGAGGGGATCGCGGTGTGCGGTCAGGACACGGGCGTCGACGGGCTCGGCGTCAGACAGCCGAGGTCCGGTCGGGGAACGTTCGAGGCTATGGCTTGGACTTCAAGAACCCGAGACCGATGCGTCATACACTCCTTGGGACGACGGTATCCCTCGAGTACACCTCATCGCAAACGGATTCGTTCCCACACTCATAGTTCCCTTACCGGTCATATCCCTTGCCGATCGACAAGTGTCTTGCAAAGCCCTGATCCGGGTCGACCTTCACCATGGACGCGCCGGATCCTCGGAGGGCAAGCCTCGCCAGACAAAGACCCGATCGACGCCGATGGACACGTGCCCGAAGCGGTGCAGGGCGAACGCGCCGGTGCGGCGCGAGGCGGTAGCCGCGAATCTCCTCTCTACGCCGATTAGGGGAGCGCTCCGGTTGACCGGAGGCACTAACCTCCAACCTGATCGAAAGTTTCGTTCTGCTTCTCGGGTTCCAAGGCCCGAGAACATCAGTATACGGCCATTGTGAGGCAGTGATCAAGACCCAGAGCCGCAGGATTGCCCTCTCGGGTGCGCGACGGGACCGGCGGGCAGGCCGTCGAAGTCATCTTTCGGCCGACAGGCGCCGGCGGGACGCAGAGGGGATGGGCGGTTGGATCTTGCTCCCGGCGGAAACGACTGGACGAACGACGCTGTTCCGTGCGGCATCGAAACGATACGATGTCTACCCGACCTTTCGGCCCGCCTGACGAGGAACTCGCTAGGAGTTGCCGGAGACGATCCAACAGGCGGTTCACCGTGTACGGAATCGGTGTGAAGAGGCTGGAGATGCGACCGATGCACACGAGCTTGATCGCAATGATCCTCACGGGGCTGGCCTCGGGGTCTCTCGGAGCGGCGAGCCCCATGGACGCCGTTGCGCCCGTTCTCGCGGCTTCCGTGACGTCGCCTTCGTCGCAGGCACAGCACGTCCAGGCGGATCTGATCGCAGACGTCGCGAGCATCTCGCCGGGGAAGACGTTTCGGCTGGGCGTGCGGTTTCGGATCGACCCGCATTGGCATATCTACTGGAGATACAGCGGCGAGACGGGCCAGCCCACCGAGGTTCGCTGGAAGCTGCCCGAGGAATTTCGCGCCGGACCCCTACAGTATCCGGGTCCGCGAAAGTTCGTTGATAAGGCCGACATCGTCTCGTACGGCTACGAAGACCAGGTGCTCCTCTGGTCCGAGATCACCCCGCCCAAGGATCTTACGACGGGGCAGAAGGTCACGCTCGGCGCGGAGGCGAATTGGCTTGCCTGCAAGACGCTCTGCGTGATGGGGTCGGCGTCCCTTTCGCTCGAGCTTCCCGTCGAGGCGAAGCCATCGAAGGCCAAGGGCGAAGCGCTCGCCTCGTTTGAGGCCGCCGAGCGGCAATTGCCCGTCGAGCCGGAGAAGGCGAAGCATCTCGACGTGAAGACGAAACTCAGCGTCGACGCCGTCCGGCCCGGCCAGGAGTTCAAGGCCCTCGTCCGACTCGACATCGAGAAGGGCTGGCACATCCAGTCGAACAAGCCGCTCGACGAGAACATGATTGCCACCGATCTCTTCCTCGGCGCGACCGATGCCCTTCGCGTGGGTCGGCCCGTCTTTCCCAAGGGGACGATCAGCAACTTCGCCGGGATGAAGGTCAGCGAGTACGCCGGTACGGTGCAGGTCGAGGTCCCCCTCCGTGCCACGAACGATCTCCAGCCCGGGCGGCACACGATCGAAGGGGTGCTCGTCTATCAGGCGTGCAAAGAGGACGGGACCTGCCTCCCGCCCGAATACGTCTCGCTCGAGATCCCGGTTCGCTCGGGCAAGGCGTCGACCACTGCGTCCGCTCCGCCATCGAAGGCGGCGCCGTCGCAAGGCCCCGAGAGCGCCAACGGGGTGCCGGAAGAATCAGCGGCGCAGCCCGGTCCGACGACGATGGCATCCACAGACACCTCCGTGGGGGGAACAGGGAGTTCGTCGAGGGGCCTGATCTACTTGCTCCTCGTCGCCTTCGGCGGCGGGCTGCTCTTGAATGTCATGCCGTGCGTCTTGCCCGTTGTGAGCATCAAGATCGTGAGCTTCGTGCAGCAAGCGGGCGAGGAGCCGCGCCGCGTGTTGCTCTTGGGGGTCGCATTCACCGGCGGCATGCTCTCCTTCTTTGTTCTGCTGGGTGTGCTGGCGATGCAGGTCCCCATCGGACCCGGCTGGGTCCTTCAGAGCACGGTCGGCACCGTCGTGCTCATCGCGGTGATCTTCGCGTTCGCCCTCAGTCTGTTCGGCGTCTTCGAGATCACCCTGCCCGGCAGCGCGGCCTCGGGGCTGACCGCGGCCAGCGCATCAAAGGAAGGGCCAGTCGGGGCCTGGCTCAAGGGGTTCCTCACGACGATCCTCGGCACGAGTTGCACGGCGCCGCTGCTCTCGGCTGCGTGGACGGGCGCGATCGCGATGAGTCCGCCGGTTCGGCTGCTGATCTTCGTTGTGATGGGTTTCGGGATGGCCTCTCCCTACCTCGTTCTCTCGGCCAAGCCCGGATGGATGAAGTTCCTCCCGAAACCCGGCGCGTGGATGGACGCCTTCAAGCAGTTTATGGGTTTCCTGCTCATCGCCACGGCGATCTGGTTGATGTGGGTTCTCTCCTCGCATGTCGGCGCGGACGGCGTCGTGTGGACGCTTGCGCTGCTCACGGCGATCGCCATGGCGTTGTGGCTCGTCGGTCGCGTGTCCGGGTCGTCGAGCATGCCACGAACGATTGCATCGTATGCCGCCGCCGTCGTCCTCATCGCCGGGGCGTCGTGGTGGATTGGGGGAATCCTGAAGGCCTCCGAACCGACGTCGCATGGCGTGACGGCGAACGCCGATGGCTCGGCGGATTTCTCCGACTCGATTCCGTGGCGCCCCTACGAGAAGGGACTCGCCCAGAAGCTTGCCAACGAGGGAAAGGTGGTCTACGTGGACTATACGGCGCGATGGTGCGCGACGTGTCAGTCGAACAAGCGACTCGTGCTGGACACGGAAGAGGTCCGCTCCGTGATGGAACGACTGGGCGTGGTTCCCCTCAAGGCCGACTTCACGCGCGGGGACGCGAGCATCAAGGAGGACCTGGCTCGATTCAACCGACCGAGCGTACCGTTGAACCTCGTCTACGGTCCCCGGCACGTCGAAGACCCGATCGTGCTGCCCGAACTGCTCACCAAAGAGCGCGTACTCGACGCGCTGCGAAGCGTTGCACAAGCTCGGAACTCAGGCCAAGACCGCATGTAGGCGTTCGAGGAATTGCGTGGCCGTAAATGGCTTGGGAAGGATGTCGTCCGCGCCGGCCATGCAAAGCTCTCGCCCCGGTCCTTCGCCTGCGAGTCCGGTGCAGACCAGGACCCGCACGGGAGGCTTGATCTGCTTGAGCCGGCCGAACAAGTCCACGCCGTTCATGTCGGGGAGAATCGCATCGAGGACGATGAGGTCTACCTCGGGGTTCGTGGTAAGTTGGTCGACGGCCTCGGCGCCGTTCCGCGCCGTGAGGCATGAGAGTCCGCATCGTTCGACCATCCGCCTTTGTACGTCGAGGACGAAGGATTCGTCGTCCACGAGCAAGATGAGAGGACAGGAGCCGGCGCTGGAGGCCCAGGTGGAATCGCTCGTATCTTCTTTCACGGCAGACACCAGAGATGTGCTCGCGAGACGAGACCGACGCACTCGCCTCCTCCAACGTAAAGATAGCACGGATCAGACGAAATGCAAAGTGTTAGCTTGGGTTAACTTAAAGCCTCTATTAGGGATTGTTGCCTGTCGAGAGGCTTCGAATCCAGGGAGTTTCCCCAGCGGGACGCCTTCGGGCGGGCGTGGAAAGACACAAAGTTCTTTCTAGTGGCTAGTTATACGCCATTAGCCCGTCGCCCATTCCCGTGGGAGCTCGTGGGCTTCGATCGGCCGCAGGGGGTCCCGGTTGCGGTACTACTCCGGGCTTTTTCCCAAGAGGCGGGCTACCTCCACGCAGTCCTTGTCACCGCGACCGGAGAGACAGACAACGACCACGGCGTCCTTGGAGAGCTTTGGCGCCCGCTTGCAGACCTCCGCAATGGCGTGGGCGGATTCCAGTGCGGGAATCAGCCCCTCCGTCTTGCCGAGGAGTTGAAAGGCATCCAACGCTTCTTGGTCGGTGGCGCTGGCGTACTCCGCCCGGCCGGTGTCCTTCCAATAGCTGTGCTCCGGACCGACGCCGGGGTAGTCCAGGCCCGCCGAGACGGAATGGACCGGAGAGGTCTGCCCCTCGTCATCTTGAAGGACGTAGGTCTGCATCCCATGGAGGATGCCGGGTTTGCCCATGAGGAGCGTTGCGGCATGTCGAGCCTCCTTGAGGTCCTCGCCGCCGGCCTCGACACCCACGAACTGGACGTTGCGATCGTCGACGAACGGCGAGAACAACCCTGCGGCGTTGCTGCCGCCGCCGACGCAGGCGACGAGCACATCCGGGAGACGGCCTTCGCGCTCGAGCATCTGCCGGCGGGTCTCTCGGCCGATCACGGACTGGAAATCGCGGACGATCATTGGGAACGGATGGCCGCCCATCACGCTACCGATGATGTAGTGCGTGCTGGCGACGCTGGCCATCCAATCTCGGAACGCGTCATTGATGGCGTCCTTGAGCGTCTGTTGACCGGCGTCGACCGACCGGACTTCCGCCCCGAGCAGCTCCATGCGGAAGACGTTCAGTCGCTGGCGACGCATGTCCTCGGCGCCCATGTAGACCGTGCAATCGAGACCGAAGGCGGCCGCGGCCGTTGCCGTCGCGACGCCGTGCTGACCGGCGCCCGTCTCGGCAATAACGCGGGGTTTGCCCATGCGGACGGCGAGCAGCGCCTGCCCCAGGGTATTGTTGATCTTGTGCGAGCCGGTGTGGTTCAGGTCTTCTCGCTTGAGGTAGATCTTCGCGCCGCCGAGGTGCTCGGTGAGGCGGCGGGCGAAGTACAGAGGACTGGGTCGGCCTGCGTAGTGCGTCAGATACTCGTTGAGCTCCCCCCAGAAGCCCGGATCCTCACGGGCCCGCTTGTATTCGGCTTCGAGCTGACGGATTGCGCCCATGAGGGTTTCCGGGACGTATTGGCCACCGTGTGGGCCATATCGTCCCTGGGTATCGGGAACGGCCAGGGTAGGGGGAGTATCCATGCGGTGTGTCCCTTTGCTGATGCATGCAGTGTTGCTTCATGCCTCCTTGGGATTCTACGGAATCTCAACTGGATTCGCCATCCGCGGTGGTCCGATAATGTGGGGCTTCAGTGGGACGCTCCTTCTCCTGTAGAGTAGGCGGCGTTCGGTAGCCCGAGCTGGCCCTGCGAAGAGTCGCCAGGCAGGGAATTTACGCGAATTTTCAGAAAACCGGCTCCAAGCTTCCCCCACCTTAAAGAAATCCCGCGACTCACGCCGATATGTGCCTTACCTGAAACTCGCATCTTGCCTATGTTACCAGAATCGCCAGGCAAGACGGCAAATCAGATAGGCATCACGCCTGTCGGTTTCTGCTTTCTGCGCTCGTGCCGGCAGGGATGGCCCGGCGTCGTCTGTGGTATCTGTCTGGCCGAAGAATCGGAGTGAGCGGAGCTCATTCTCGGTTTCCGGGAGGAGGGTCTCTCGGGATCGGCCAGGCCGAACGAAGGGCTACGCTATGCAGTTGGACAACGTCTTGGGCAGGTATCTCGATCCGCTTCTGACAGGCAATCGTCACGAGTGTCGCGAGCTCATCACCAAAGTGCTTCGGCTCGGTGTTGATCCCCGCGCCATCTACGAGGATATCCTGTGGCCGGCGATGGAACATGTGGATCAACTCTACCGTGAGGACCGCGTGAATACCGCGGTCGAACATATGGCCACCCGTATCAACCGGGCTCTGGCCGATCAGGTGCAGAGCCGGTTGCCCCGCAACGACGCGAACGGCAGGCGTGTGTTGGTGATGTGCGCCGACGGGGAGCCGGAGGAACTCGGCGCCCAGATGACCGCCGATCTCTTTGAGTCCGACGGTTGGGAGGTCTACTTCATCGGTGGGGGCGTTCCCAGGGATGAGGTCCTGTCCATGGTAGGTCAGATCCGCCCGGATCTATTGCTGGTATTCGGTACGCAGCCAAGCGATGTGCCGGGGATTCGCGCGTTGGTCGACATCATCCGCGGCATGCGGGTGTGTCCTTCCATGAACATCATGGTCTCCGGGGGGGTATTCAATCGGGCGGAGGGTCTCTGGGAGGAAGTGAATTGCGACCTCTTCGCGCCCACCGCGCGTGAAGCGCTTCAAGTCGCCAACGCGGCAAGCCCCCGCGAGGCCGAGGATCCGCCTCCGGGGACTCCGAAGAAGAAGCGTCGGCGTCGCCGGCGTCCGCCCTTGCTCGAACAACAGGCGGCAAGGGCCTCGTGATCGTTTCGCGGATGGGTGATTGATCCCGAACGACCTCCGGCAAGGCAACGCAGCCGCTTCGGAGATCGGCAGAAGGACAACAAGTCCAATCGGTACGTCTGCGTTGGCCAGGAGGGCCGCGCAAGATAACGGGGCACGCACCGCCGGGACGGCGACGTGCCCCGCATATTGGGGGCGAAACCTGACTGCTTTTCCCCGCCGGAAGCCGATTGGGCTTTGGCGAGAAAGCCAGGGGCCCTTATGGAATAGGCGGGCGTCGCGAAAGACGTCAACTCACTACGACCGTTCCGGCGTAGCCGACCCGACTAGTAGCTCAGCAACGTGGCCACCATCATCGCCGTGAATAGGCCATAACCTGCCAGAAGACAGTACAGCCACCTGCGATTCTTGGGCCCCATCTCATCGAACGCGGCCATCTCTCACCCCCTGACGAGAGTTTGCAGCACGAGCAGAAATGCGTTGGATATGGGGAGTTGAGGAACCCGCAGCTTTTCCCTTCCTCAAGCCTCCTACCTCTACTGTCTAGTATGCCCCGCGTCGCCCCCGGCGCCAAGGATTTTGTGGTCGGTTTACGGTTTCTAGACGGAATTTAGACGCCTCCCTCAGAAGTCGTTTCGGCATCTGGCAACCGGGCTTCTTGAGGCAGAAACGCCACTGATCGGCTTGGGCGGCGACTTCTGAGGGAGGCGTCAATTTAACAAAATCTGCCCCAACAACGTCGGTCCCCTCCACTCTTCATGCGTGCGTGGATACATAACATCAGGCAAAGATCACCAGGCCGTCCAACCGCCGTCGACCAGAATGTTCTGTCCGGTGATGAATGTGCCGGCATTGCCGGCGAGCAGGACCGTCAGACCCTTGAGCTCGTGGGGAAGACCCATCCGACCCAGGGGGGTCTTCTTCTCGAGCCGCTTGATGAATTCGGGCATGCCGTCCTTGATCCGGTCGGTGGGGAAGGGGCCCGGGCAGATGGAGTTGACGCGAACGTTGTCTTTGGCCCAATACACGGCCATGTGACGTGTCAGGTGAACGACCGCGCCCTTGCAGGCGTGGTAGTCCA
>CAZKCX010000216.1:0-9889 GCA_964550865.1 uncultured Planctomycetales bacterium | reverse complement strand
GACAAGCTCATCGTCTGCGCGAACAACCTCGACTACGACATCCATCCGGAGGCGTATCCGTTCCGCACACAGAAAGGCGTCTCGGTGGAGGTCGCGCTGCCGCCGTGGATCCGCCCGAAGGCGTGTCTGGCGGTCTCGCCCGCCGGTGTCACGGATGCACCGTACCGGGTGGAGGGGCGAAGCGCGACGGTTGAGCTCGGCGATCTCGAGGTCTGCAAGCTCGTCGTGCTCGTCAACGATCCGAGCACCCGCCGAGGCTACGAAGCACGCTACCAGCAGGCACTGGGGGACGAACGGACGTACCGCCCGAAAGGCGCACCGTGAGGCCAACGCCCATCCGCTCATCCATAGAAGGGAGAAGACGTGGAATCGCAGGTACGAATCGGAATGATCGGCTGCGGCGGGAACGCCCGCGGTCACATGCTCGCGCTCAAGGCCATCGAGCCGGCACGTATCGTGGCCGTCTGCGACATCCAAGAAGACCTCGCCGACCGGATGGCCGATGGCGTGGCGGGCGCCAATGACGAGGCATCGAGTTCGTCCTGCGAATCGGACGGGGCGCGTCCCAGGCCCGACGTGTACGCCGATCATCGACGCCTCCTCGAGCGCGGCGACCTCGACGCGGTCTGGATCAGCGTGCCGGTCTTCTGTCACGGGCAACTCGAGTTGGACGTGATCGAGCGGGGTCTGCCCTTCCTGGTCGAGAAGCCCGTGGCGCGGGATCGGGACACCGCCCTCGAGGTGCTCGACGCCGTCCAGGCGAAGGACATCATGACGTGCGTGGGCTATCAGCTTCGCTACACGCCGGGGGCGCAGGCGGCCCGTGCCGAGCTGGACGGTAAGCGGGTCAACCTCGTGGTCGGGCAATACTGGAGCGGAACGGGGCGAGGCCCCAAGGATTCCTGGGCCCTCCAGATGGCCAAGAGCGGCGGGCAGCTCTGCGAGCAGGCCACGCACGCGTTCGACATGATGCGCTATCTCGTCGGGGAGATCGCGACGGTGAGCTGTCGCGCTACCAGCCGCATCTTGCACGAGATCGACTGCCCCGACGTGACCGTCGCCACGCTGGAATTCACCGACGGCGCGTTGGGCTCCATGACGACGACGTGGGCCTTCGACCCCAGCGACTGGTCGGAGACCAACGTCCTGCACATCCTCTACGCGGACAAGCTGCTCCAGTTCCGCACGGACAAGGCCACACTCCGCGCCGGGCTCGAGACCCAACCGCTCGACGCACCCGGCCGGGGAATCGACGAGGTCTTCGTCGAGGCCGTCCGCACCGGCGACGGCTCGGCGATCCTCAGCGACTACGCCGATGGGGTGCGGTCCCTCGCGGTCTCGTTGGCCGCGAACGACAGCTTCGCCGCGGACGGAAAGACCGTCGCGCCGGACCACGCCTAAGGTCACGTTTCGCAGATGGCAGGGCTATCGACTTCGGTCGCGAGACTCATCTCGCGCGGACCGCTTCCGCGCAGCATGAATGCTGCGGCTCGGGCAGACTGTGGTGAGACTTCTGAAGTGTGCCACGCGATTTCAACGTCGACCCGCTACGCCACCACCGGGACGCCGTGGGCGGTGTCGTCGGTCAGGATCTCAAAGGCGCCGCGATGCCGTGTGGTCAGCGCCTTGGCGGGCTCGCCGGCTCGCTCCAGCGTCACGGTGCAGCTTGCGAGCTTGGTGTTCAAGCAGGTCTTGGCCCCGCCGGACGGATTGTCGTATTGCAGGCCGGCGAAACGCGAGCGCGGCGCTTCCATTCGGCCATGGACGCGGACGTCCCCGTGCTGCGAGTCGAACGTCCACGTGAAGTAGTCGAATCGGCCGTGAGCGCGAAATCCCCGCCACAGCGTGTTCAACGCGTACGCATGCCCGTGGATGCGGAGCACGATCAGCGTCAGCCATGGCGACCAGACCGGGCCGAGCTTGACTCGTGCCGTGGAGCACTCGAGGAACGCAGCCGGGTCGTCGTCGAACCCGGCCACCTGCCCCCACGCGTAGTGATCGGTATGCTTGCTGCCCCAGTTATGATTCTGACTCCCCACCCAGCCGTCGATGTCGACGCGCCGCCCGTCGACGGTCAGCGTGCCGTCGTAGACAGCATGTGGCGTGCCGACGAGGGCCTTGGCCTTGGGAAACCCGCGGTCGTAGTACGGCCTGGGAAGCAGCAGCAGGGGTGGTTCGTTTCCGTGAAAGCTCAATGACCACGCGACGGCGTGCCCGCCGGAGGCGGCCTGACCCTTCAGTCCCTGGTTGTCCAACGTCGCCCGGCCGATGCGGGCCGAGAGCGTCGAGTCGTCGAACGCGCAATCGGTGATGGGCGTGAGGTCCTTTGTGGCGACGACATGGTCGTTCTCGCCGTCGAAGTAGATGGCCCACAGCTCCCCCACCGCATCGTCGGGGCGGCCCTTCGGGCTGAAGATCGTGTAGCGAATCCAAAACGCGAGTGGACGGTCCGGATGGTTGGCCCGCTGGAAGTAGCTTTCGTAGTGGCCCTCGCCGTCGCCGCGAAGGAAGCGGCAGGCGTTGAGGCGATCGCGATCGACATCGGCATCCGTCATCGACGAGTCTTCTTCGTTCGCTTGCTCTTTCGCGTCCTCTTCTTCTTCCGCGGCCGCGGCTTCTTGGAGCCGGAGGTGTCTTCCTCCTCGTCGAAGTCGATCAGCGATTGGGGCGTCGGATCGGGATTCTCCTCGCGATCGACGACGATGGTGTTCTCGGCCTGGGCCTCCGGGCGTTCCGCCTTCGGAAGCGGCTTGCCGTCCTCGTCGAGCTCGACGTCCGCCTCCTCGGTGATCTGCCGGGCGACGGCCATGAGCTCCCGTCGGAGTTGGTCGCTGTTCACGCGCGTCATCGAGCGGACGGCCGCGACCACCTCGGGGATGTACCGCTCGAAGACGTTGCGTCGCTCGCCCTCGCGTTTCTGCCGCGCGCGGCGGCGGACATAGGTGCTGAGCTTCCGGCCGCACTCCTGGAGACCGAGCTTGATCTCCTTTCGGATCTCGTCGTAGTCGGCGATGGCCTCCTTGCTTTCGCTCGTGAACGGCACCCACACGCTGGCCATGTGAATCATGATCACCAACGGACCCGTCGGCAAGGAGCCCGAACTCTGCTGCAGGCCGTAGCCCCGCCACTTGGTCTCCAGCACGCTCCGGAAGCTGCAACAGTGCGATTGCTGATACAGCAGCGGCACGCGGTTGGCGAAGCGGATGACTTTGGCGAGTTGATCGTGCGGCAGATCCCCCCCGAACGCCAGCCCGATCTCGATCTGAAACGGATTGCCCCGATACACCGCCGGCGGACGCGTGGTGGCGGTGTAGAACTCCGCCTTGACCTCCTTCAGCAGTCCGGCCAGGATCGTTTTGGCGCCCATGGGGGCGAGGCAATCCGTCCGCGGCGCCATCAGCTTCGTGTCTTGGATCGCGCGGTAGATCCGCTCGACCTCCGGCCCGTTGATGTTCGCCAACCAGGTCCGCACCGTCAGGCCCGCCTTTCCGGCGATCTCGTTCGCGCCCTTCAGGCTGACCCGGCTGAAGTCGTTCTGCAGGAACGCCCCGAGCTGTTTGGCCTTGGTGTCCTTGACCATCTTCATCAGCATGCCCAGCTCGATGCCGTAGGGGTGCGGCTTGATCTCGCGGGTCTCGGGCGGGAGATCCTCCGTGCCTCGCGGGTACTCGATCCGCTCTCCCAACGGGGGCTCGTACACGATCGAGGCATGGGGATTGGCGATCGCCGTCTGCTCGACATATTCGTCCACGCTCGTTCGGCCCTTGGTATAAGAGCCAAGCAGTTCGATCCGGACCTCCGTGCCGTGATCCCACTCGACCTCGGTCGGCTCGTCGGCGACGATCTCCGGCTTGTTCCGCTTCGTGTCGATCTGGATCTCGTACCGGTGGGCCTGGGCCTTCGGGCTCGTCCGCGAGACCACGCGAATCGCCTTGCCCGTGGTGAGCAGACCGTACATCCCCGCGGCGCTGATGCCGATGCCCTGCTGGCCGCGGCTCATCTTCAGCCGATGAAACTTCGACCCGTACAACAGCTTGCCGAAGATGTTCGGGATCTGCGCCTTGACGATGCCCGGGCCGTTGTCGCGGACGATCACGCGAAAGCGATCCTCGTCCACCTGCTGCACGCGAATGTACAGCTCGGGTAGGATCCCGCCTTCCTCGCACGCATCGAGGCTGTTGTCGACCGCCTCCTTCACGGTCGTGAGCAGGGCCTTGCGCTTGTTGTCGAAGCCGAGCAGATGCCGGTTCTTCGCGAAGAACTCGCTTACGGAGATGTCGCGTTGCTGGAGCGCCATCTCTTCCGCCGTGCGTCGACCGCCGGACTTCTTTGTCGTGGCCTTGCGCTTGGGTTCGCTCGACTTCTTGGGTTTCTTGCTCACGTCGGGAGGATCCTCGACGGCCAGCGCGGACGCCGACCCCACTTCGGCCGGCTCCTCTCGGGACGCGGCGAAGCCGAAGCTCAGCTGGCTCTTGTCGCTGGTGGTCTTGCTGTGTTTCTTCTTCCGGAGAGATTGTCGTCTCGCCATCCTGGCTGTCCTCGTCAAATCCATTGCTTGGAATATGATACCGTCAACCCGACGCCTCGCAAGCTTTCCCGGCTCCCCCCATGCACGGGAGATCCCTCCTCCGCACGCCCCGGCCGGCCCCAGCCCGGAGTATTGCCCCACGGTCCCAACCGGCTCAAGATGGTCCATGAGAAAGGGCAGCGCGGCCGCGCATGGCCCGTACCGTTGACGGAGGCGACCCATGCATCCTGACAGCCACATGAGGACACGAGGCCCATCCGACGTCAGGCAGCGCGAGCGAGATCGTCGAGCGCAAGGTTATTGGCAGCTGGCGGTTTGGCTTCCGCCTCTCGCGGTCCGCTCTCTTATGAAGTCTTGTGCTCTGGCTGCGGTGCTCCCGCTCGCGTTCGGCCTGTCGATCCTTCACGCCGAACCGGCCCACAGAGGCGAGTGGCGAACGTATCGACACGACCGTGCGCGAACGGGTCGTTCGCTGGGCTCCGGGCGAATCACCGAGCCGACCATCCTCTGGCGGTTCCAGACCGCGCCCACGCGATGGCTCATCGAGCTTGTCGAGGGCCAAGGCACTCGGGAGCTCGACCTCTCCGCCGCCGCCGACCTGGCGCCCGGCTATTGGCATGCGGCACGAGCCGATTGGAACCAGGACCAGCGACGCGTCGATCTGGACGGCGACGGCAAGCCAACGGTCGTCACGGAGCAGCGAAACCTCCGGTTCGGGCACTTCCTCCCCGGAGCGAAGGGCGTGCAGAAGGTCTACTTCGAGGACGGCATGGCCGTGAAGAAACGGCCGGACGGCCCGAAGAAACCCGTCGCCCACGGCATGCTCTATCGTTACGACCAGGGCGGCGAGCAGCTTGTCTGGAAGACCAAACCCGAGCCCCAGGCCGAGATTCCCCTCTGTGCCGTCGCCGACATGGACGGGGACGGACGAGACGACCTCGCCGTCAGCACCTGGTGGCGTGTCATGGTCTTCGACCTGGCTACCGGCGAAAAGACCATGGAGTGTCGATGGCACAAGGGGCGCAACTACGGCCACTTTCAGCTCGCCGACCTCGACGACGACCCCCATCCGGAGTGCATCGTCTTCGCCGATTTCATGATCCACCTCAATGTGCTCGACAACGACGGGGAGAGGCTCTCCCTCGCCTGGCGGAAGGAGGTCGAGTTCCAGCTGTTCGGCAAACGAAAGACGCTCCGCGTGCCCGACAACGTGGTCCTGCGCTGTGGCGATGGCCGCAAGACGCTCGTGTTGAACCTCTTCAACGACACGGACGACGAGCGCTGGCACGTGATGGTCTATGAGCCCATGACGGGCAAGGTGGTCACCGATCTGCCGGATCGGTACCTCCACGGCATCGCGGACCTCGACGGCGACGGTCGCGATGAGCTGCTCCTCTCGAGCGCCAACGGCCGGGCGGTGCCGCGCGTGGGTCCGCTGTACATCGGGCGCATGGCCGGAAACCGACTCGAGACCGCATCCGTTCCCGTTGCAGGCGCCTGGCTCACCGTCCGGGCGCCGCTCCGTCGCGATCGTGCGAGTTGCGCGGCCGAGGGTAGAACGTCCGTCGTCACCACCGACCTCGACGCAGACGGGCGACGCGAGGCCTGGCTGCGCGAACCCTCCGCGAATCGGTCCAGCGAAAGGATACGCCCGGTCCTCTGGTCGGAAGGGAATGCGACCCTCACCGCAAGCAGGCTCGATCTCCCGCGAGACGCCCTGGTGAAGGCCCTCGCCACGCGAGACAGGACCGATCGCCATCCGGCCGGGCTCATGCTCCAGGTCGACGTGCCCTTCGCCAACGAAGGCGACCCCTGCCATCGACAGGCACGCCTGCGCACACTGGGAGCCACGGTCCGTTCCCGTCACGCCGGAGAAACACCGCACAACATCCCCGTGGTCGGCAAACCCGTGCCAACCGAGCCTCCGACCATCATCGTGCCGACCGCTACCGGTGATCTGCTCGCGCTGCGAGGGGCGCGTGACCCCACCGAACGGCCCTCCGTCGCGTATCGTTGTCCGGGCCGAGCCCAGACGGATGACGCATCGACGTTCTACGGCATTGCGTTGGCCGACCTCACCGGCGACGGACGTCTCGAGTCGCTCTCCGCCGACGGGAACGACGCCGGTCTCCCCGTGTTGGCCGCCCGCGATGCCGACGGACGAGTCGTTTGGGCCAGAACCTTCCAGCATTTCGCCGCCGGTCCGACGCAGTGGAATACCAGCGGCATCCTGTATTGGGCGACGGGCCGATTCCGCAAGGCCGACCGCATCGATGTGCTCGTCACGCTCCGGCGGTCCGTCATGCACACGGATGAAACGTACCTCTTGAACGGCCGAAACGGCGAGGTCCTCTGGCATCAAGACAACGCGGAGCAACGCGGGTGGGGCGGCAAGCCCTTCGCCGTGGCCGACTGTACCGCCGACGGCTTGGACGATGTGGTCTGCCAGTACCCGGACATCCACTTCGTGGCCTCGGGTAAGACAGGGCAACGCCTCAAGTTCGCCACCTGGCCGCACGCGCAACTGGGCGGCTGGAGCGCCTATGGCTTCCCGGCCATCGTGCGCCGCGCTCGGCAAGGACCGCTGGCGGTGCTTACGGGCCATTGCCACTACACCGTCGCGTTGTGGTCGTTGGCGGGAAAGCCGCTCTGGCACACCCCGTACCTGGACGGCAGCACTGCCTGTCCGGCCGTCGCGGATTTCAACGGCGACGGTGCGGAGGAGCTCATCGTCCCTGCCTATCAAAAGGGGCTCCGGTGCTACGACCTGGCGACCGGAAAGCGAGAGGCAACGATGAAGCTTCCCAACGCCGCCGTCAGCGATGTCGCGGCCTGCGACATGAACGGCGATGGACGGATCGATGCTGTCTTTGCGTGCGGCGCGGAGGTGTGGGCGGTCACCGTCGACCCGGGCGGACTCGCGCCGCTATGGAAGTGCGAGCTTCCTTCCCGAGGGTACGCTCCGATCGTCGCCGACTCGGACGGCGACGGCCCCTGTGAGATCCTACTCTTAACGCAATCGGGAGAGCTCGTTTGCATCGGCAGTCGATGAGCACGGCAACGGACCGACCGACTGATGTGCCCTACCAACCTTCTTCTTCCCCGATGGACAGGATCATGTCGGCCACCGTAGCGCGGATGGGTCCGGTGTGGCCTATCTCCGTTCTCGCTTGTTGCTCCAGCTCCGCCAGTTCGGCGTAGAGGGGCGTCCGATCCAACGGGGGCAGCTCGTTCTGCTCCCAGAGCGCCATGGCTCTCGAGCAACCCGGTCGCAGGTTTCTCTCGCGCCGTCCATCTTGGAGAACCCATGGAACGCCGTGCAGCCGGCAGATCATCGGGCGATACGCATAGAGCACGCAGCAGCCATTGGCCAAGAGGGGACATGGGACGGCCGCCCGCGCAGCTCCTCCTTGTTCTGCTTTCTGATAGGAGCGCGCGGCGTCGACGATGCGCTCTCGATCTTGGACAGGGAGCCCGACGAGTCCCTCACGCAGGAAGAGTCGCTCGACACTCGTGTGGTGGTGAAAGAGTGAAAGACAGCAATTGTCTTCACAGCCTTCGCACGTCAGTCCAAGGGCCCGGGCCGTGTCGGCGTAGGCCCGATCCATTCGCTCGAAGAGCTCGTGGAGCCGATCATGGGGAGTGAGGCCGGCCATGCCGTCATTGTACCGTTCTTCCGCGTAGTAGTGCGTCGAGCGAAGGGGACGGCCGCTGGGGCCTAGGACCTTCGTCCCCCACCAGGGCAGGCCTCCGGAGTACGCCGGGCAATAGACCTCACGAAGAGCATGACCGCAGCTGAATTGGCTGTTGGGTAACGCCCAACAATACGCCCTCCTGCCGGCATTTGGCAACTACCGATAGGGATCGTTCCTCAGAGCGGCTCGCTCGATGAAGCGGGCGAAAGCGCAAAGGCTCCTGCGAGTCCTGGCGAGATCTGGACGAGCCTCGCAGCCGCCACCCGAGGCTTCGTGGCTCAGAATGGCACTCCGCTCTTGGCCGGTTCGCGTTAAGATTCGGTTGACATCGGCACGGCAAACCAGTAGGCTACATGACATTGGTGCACAAAATGTGTTGGTTAGCATCGATGAAATCGTGCTCCCGTAGACTCCGCACAGTGTCAGGATCAAAGCCCTGGAAGGCACTATAGTATGGTGGGCAACGCATTCCGTCAGGGCAACCTTATGCTGCCGTTGCGGAGTAGTAGAGAATCGTGCTTGGGTGTAGCAGCTTTTCGGTGCACAATAGTGCACCTAGTTGTGCAAGATGCCAATGCAGTCATAAGAATGACGCCTCCCTCAGAAGTCGCCGCCCAAGCCGATCAGTGGCGTTTCTGCCTCAAGAAGCCCGGTTGCCAGATGCCGAAACGACTTCTGAGGGAGGCGTCAAGAATACGTCAACGTATGCGGATGATATGAGTTGTAAACTGTTGGGATCGCAGCGACTTCTAGGTCTTGCGTCAACAATAGAGCTTGGCACGGTGCTTGCGTATATGGAGGGATGTCCTCAAGAGATCGGTTTTGACGGAGCCCGGTCGCAGTCGTCGATACTAGGTAGATTTACCGTGTCGGCAAACCTCGGGCGAAGCCGAAAGGGCCCCGGCAGGGATGGGCTCGAACCAAGGTTCGTTTCATTTCTTGTAGTAGAGGAGCAGGTATGTTTCGCAACAAAGCTTCGACCTATGCAGTACTCGCAGTGATCGAGATCGCCAAGCGGAGAGAGGCGGGCTTGATGTCCGGGATCCAGGCCGGCGAGATCGCCTCGGTGTATGGGCTGCCCACAGCCTATGCGGCCAAGGTGATGAGCCAGTTGGCTCGGTCGCGGATCCTACGTTCCGATCGTGGGCCTCGAGGCGGGTTCCAACTCGTCCGAGACGCCAACGACATCACCATGCTTGAGGTCATCGAGGCCGTCAACGGCATCATCGATGGCCGCCAGGATGCCGAGCAGAGCGGCGCGCCGGAAGACATTCAGTCCGGGCTGTCCGACGTGTTTGGCGCCGCAACCGACAAGGTTCGCGAGGTCCTGGGTGCGATGACCATCGGCAAGTTCGTCGATGAGTACACGAATACGCCTGCGAGCACGTAGCCTGCCGGACCGTTCACCGCTTGGTTGGTGAACCCCGTCGAGCTCGAAACCATCGTGCAGACGCGCGATGGCCATCGTGCAGGGAAAAGCGGGGAGAATCCGCCGAGGATCTTCCCGCTCTTCTTGTGCGCGTCCGACGAGCGGCCACGCGCGCGTCAACCGAACCGGCATGCTTCACCGCGATGCCGTCCTTCCCGTCTCACCGGGAGACGGATCCAGCGGCACGCCCGCAGGCCTCCGCGATCACCTCAAACCGGTGCAGATGGGCGAGGCGGG
>CAZKCX010000215.1:0-9896 GCA_964550865.1 uncultured Planctomycetales bacterium | reverse complement strand
TCCTTGCGCGGTTACGCCCTGGGAGAAGACCGGGAGATCGCCTATCGGATGGCCCGCACGCATCTCGTGGGCCGCGCGATGCGCGCCCATGCCGTGCATCATCAGTCGCCGAGCGCGAGACCGGATCCGGCGGCCTTCGGGCACGCCGTGGCGTACAACTACGCCTACATCCTCTGCAAGAACGTGCCGATGGGACTGGGAGAATGGGTTGTCGTCGGGTGGGGGTTGTTCGTGTTGGGCCTGGTTCGCATGGGATTCGCGGTCTCGGGCGAGCCGGGACACCATCTTCGCGAACTCCTCGGCATGGTCCGCGGGAGCGCTTCGTGGATTCGACATTGCCTCGGCCAAGCCGACTGCTGCTCGTGACCAACACCCTGGTCACCGGCGGCGCGGAGCACATGCTCGTCTCGCTCGCTCGCGCCTTCCGCCCGAAGCGCGTCGCGGCCTCGGTGGCGTGCTTGAAAGAGGCCGGGCCGTTGGCCTCGAGCCTGACCGAGTGCGGCATCGCGGTGCATGAGAACCTCCTCCGGCACAAGGCGGACGTCTTCGTGGTCGATCGGCTCCGCGGCATTTTCGACCGCGACCGGATCGACGTGGTCTGCGCGGTCGGTAGTGGGGGGGATCGGATGTTCTGGTCGGCTCTGGCGGCCCGCCGCGCCGGGCGCTCCTGCATGGTCTGGTCGCACATGCACCCCACGCCGCGGCATCCGGGCTTCGAGCGGGCCAACCGCGCGATCTACCGTTGGGTCGATCGATACGTCGCGCTGGGCCAGCGCCACCGCGACGCGCTCGTCCGTCTCGAGCACCTGCCCGCAGGCCGGATCGAGATCATCCGCAACGGCATTGACGTGGACGCCTTCGACAAGCCCGAGCTCCGCGGCGAAGCGCGACGCCGCCTCGACCTCCCGGACGAACAGGCCGTGGCCGTCGGGCTCGTGGCCAATCTGCGTCCGGCCAAGCGGCACGATGTGTTCATCGAGGCGGCTCGTCGCGCGGGTGAACGCCACTCGAACGCGGTGTTCTACGTCATCGGCGACGGGCCTTTGGCCGCAGAGGTTCGGCAGCTGGCGGAGGCGTCGGGGCTGTGCCCAGACCGGCTTCGGCTGCTCGGGGAGCGAAGGGATGTCGATGTCCTGCTGCAGGGGCTCGACATCGTGTGCTTGTGCAGCGATTGGCAAGAGTGCCTTAGCCTCGTGATGCTCGAGGCGATGGCGGCCGGTCGCGCGTTCATCGGGCCGACGATCGGATCGCTCGACGAAGCGTTGATCGACGGCAAGACGGGCCGCGCCACCCAACCGGGGGATCCGGATTCCCTGGCGCGGGTGTTGGAGGAGCTCATCGCCGACGACCGACAGCGTCGGCGCCTAGGCCGCGCGGCGCGAGAGAAGGTCCGCGCGGAGTTCACGACGTCGAGGATGACGCGAGAATTCGAGGCCCTCATCCGACGATTGCGTCGGCGCCGATATCATGCAACGTGAAACCTGCCCTTCGCAACGCAATTTGGTTCCCTCGGGCGGTCAGGACACTCGCGCCGTGCCTACAATATAGGCGGAGGGCGGGCCAAGGAAGCGCCGGGGGAGGTCAATATTCATAAGCTGTTTCTTTATAGGCACATAGCTCACTATTCTCCGTTCCCGCTCGTCGGAAGGTTTGGATCTTAACGTGCCAAATCGTACACTCGACATGCAGCCCAGGCCCCGCACGGCCTGCCAGGGGACGCCGGGTTCGCCCATCCGGGTTCTCCACGTGGTCTCGACCTTCGAGCGGAAGGCGGACACGAATTGGCTGGCGTCGTTGTTGCCGCGGTTGGATCGGCGCCGTGTCGTGCCGACGATCGCGTGCATGTACGGCGGGGGAAAGATGCAGGAGTGGTTTGGCCTCAGGGGGATCGAGACCGCGAACTTCGCCTCGCCCGGCGAAATCGACCTAGCCGTCATCGGCAGGATCTGCCGATATATTCGTAGCGGTCGATTTGACGCGGTCCACACACACCTGCTTCGGGCTGACCTGTACGCAGGGCTGGCGGCCAGATTGGCCGGCACGCGCGTGATCATCTCGACGATTCACGCCATCGGCCAGTACCGTCGAGAGAAGCGCCGCCGGCTGGACGGGCTGCTGGATGAACTGACGCGCCTCTGGCCCACGCATCTGCTGGCAGTCAGTCAGGCCGTCAAAGACGATTGCGTGCGACGCTTGCGATGGCCCGAATCGAAGGTCTCGGTGATTCGGACGGGGATCGAGCCGAGCGAATTCGGGCGCAAGGAAAGCGCCCGTCGACGCATTCGGACCGAATGGGAACTCGAACCCGCCACGCCGCTGATCGTGACCGTGGCGCGGTTGAGCTACGAGAAGGGCCTGCCGACGCTGATCGAGGCGGCCAGGGTCGTGACGCAGCGTCATCCCACCGCCACCTTCGTGATCGTCGGTGATGGGCCCATGAAGGCCGAACTCGAAACGCGGATCGCCGTGGCGAACCTGTGCCGTCGAGTTCGGTTGGCCGGCTTTCGGGCAGACGTGCCGGACGTCCTCGCGGCGGCCGACATGTTCTGCATGCCGTCGTACATGGAAGGCCTCCCGATTGCACTGTTGGAGGCAATGGCGGCAGAACTGCCGGTCGTCGCGACGGGGGTCGGGGGGATTCCCGAACTGCTCGCCGCCAAGGAGACGGGGATACGGGTCACACCGCACCGGCCGGACGAGCTGGCCGAGGCGATCGACCGCTTGCTCGAGGATCCCGCGCTGATGGCGCGGATGGGCAAGGCAGGTCGCGCGCGGGTGACGGAACACTTCTCGGTGGACGTCGTCGCCGAGGAGTACACGGCGCTTTACGAAGCGCTGGCGAGCGGAGAGGCACGTCGTGATCTGGGGTCCGACCAATTCGATGCCCGAGCGGCTCGGGCAGCGCCTCATCGTCGACGTCATGGGTCTGCCCCTGTGGGCGGTTGACCGGAGGGGGTTGATTCGACTGATGATCGACCGCGCCATGGCGCGCGTTGCCACCCGTGTGTGCTACCTGAACGTCCATACGTGGAACCTCGCCCGGCAGGACGCCGACTTCCATCGCCTGCTGCGGGACGCCGACGTTCTCTACGCCGACGGAATGGCCATCGTCTGGGCCAGTCACATCCTCGGCGAACCTCTGCCCGCGCGGCTGAGTTCGGCCGACTACGTCGAGGAGTTCGCCGCGGCCTGCGCCGCCGAGGAGATCTCCGTGTTCTTGCTGGGCGGTGACGACGGGGTGGCCCGTCGGGCCGCAGAACGATTGACCGAAGCATTTCCCGCCCTGCGGATCGCGGGCACCCACACCGGGTTCTTCGCCCCCGACGACCCCTCGGTCGTCGAGTGCGTGAATCGAACGCGGCCCGACATCTTGCTCGTGGGGATGGGCAGCCCGCGCCAGGAGCGCTGGTCGGCTCGGCATCGGGCGCGGCTGAACGTACCGGTGATCTGGTCGGTCGGGGCGCTCTTCGACTATCTGGCCGACGTCGAAGCCCGCGCGCCGGCCTGGATGTGTCGCACCGGGTTGGAATGGGCCTATCGTCTGGCGATGGACCCGCGGGGCAAGGCCGGCCGGTATCTGCTGGGCAACCCGCTCTTCGTGGGTTCGGTCGCCAAGGAACGCGTCCTGCAAACGGTCTTGGGTCGACGGACGGCCGAGGCCATCGAGATGGGTGCCGGATGACGCAAGCGCAGACATCGCTGCTCGATTGGGCCGCCAAGGCCCCGGCCATTCCGTTCCCCGCGGATGCGGAGATGGTCGCGTCGCTCGGCGATCGCGCGTACGAGGTCGTCAAGCGATGGGTCGATGTGGTCTTCGCCGCGACGCTGATCGCCCTGACCAGCCCCATCCTTCTGCTTTCGGCCCTCGCGATCAAATTGACCACCCCAGGACCGGTGCTCTTCAAGCAGCTGCGTGCCGGACGCAACGGCCGGCCGTTCACGATCTACAAGATGCGGACGATGAGGCAGGGCGCCGTGGACGAGCGCGAGCTCTACATCGACCAGAACGAGCACGAGGGCGCGCCGGTGTTCAAGATCCGACGCGACCCCCGCATCACGACGGTCGGACGCTGGCTCCGCCGCAGCAGCATCGACGAGTTGCCGCAGCTCCTCAACGTGCTTCGGGGCGAGATGTCGCTGGTCGGACCGCGTCCCCTGCCGCTCGAGGAAATCCGCCACGAGCAGTGGGGTGAAAGCCTGCGGCTCAGCGTCAAGCCGGGCCTGACCTGTCTCTGGCAGATCGCCGGACGAACCGAGATCCCCTACAGCGAGTGGATGCAGCTCGACGGCTTCTACGTCCAGAACCGTAGCCTCGGCTTGGACCTCCGCATCATTCTCAAGACCGTCCCGGCCGTCCTCTCCGGCCGCGGGGCGTACTGACCCCCTTTCCGTAGAGCCCAAGAACGCGTTAGTCGTTACTACCCCCCGGAGAGACCCCCTTGAACCGTACCTGTGGCAAGAGCGGAGGGATCGGCGAAATCGAGCACCGTACGGCCTCGTGGAACGCCCGCACGCTTTGTCCGCGGCTTCGGGCGGTGTTGAGGGCGGAAATGTTCGACGGAAAAACGAAAAAAGGCCTGGACTCGTGAACCCGCCGCCGCCTATCACGTAGTAGAAGGCAACGCACAATACCTTCTCCCAAAAAACCTCCTACTCCCTCAAAAGGCCCCTCCCTCCGGGGGCCTTTGTTTTTGCGCGACACGTGCCTGTTGGCTGAGCCCGTCGATACGCCTGTGGCGGCCGAATCCCCGAAGGCCTACCATGCTCGCCGGAGACGGATTCGTTTGGAGATTCCCCCGGGAGGCGCCCATGACCCTCGATACAACGCTTATACTCCTCGCCGGTCTCTGCATCGGTGCGGGTGCCGTGTCGGCCGGTGAGGAGCCCGTGCGCAAGCGTTCCGATCCGGCCGTCATACGCAGCTCGTGGGACGACCTGCTCGAGGGGGTCCGAACCCGCGACGACTGGCTCGAGCACAAGGCCGTTCTCCGGAAGCGCTACCTCGACCTGATCCGCGACCAGCACAAGCCGGACAAGCCGCCGCCGGACCTGAAGCGGCACGAGGCCGTCGTCGTCGACGACACGTACACCCGCTACCTGATCAGCTACAACGTCGAGGCCGATGAGCGGGCCCACGCCTATCTGGCCATCCCGTTGGATCTCGAGGGCAAGGCCCCGGGGATCGTCGCCTTGCACGGGACGTATAAGTACGGGAAGCGCCGCGCGGCGGGCCTGGTCGACAACCCGGACAAGGCGTACCTCGACCACCTCGCGCGGCGCGGCTACGTCGTGATCGCGCCGGAGCATTTCGTCTCCGGGCATCGCATCCCGCCGGAAGGCCCGTACGAAACCGGCCGCTTCTACGAGAAGCATCCGGAGTGGACGGCCGTCGGCAAGTTCACGTACGAGCACTCGATCGCCGTGGACGTCTTGCAGTCGCTGCCGGAGGTGCAGGCCGATCGCATCGGCGCGCTGGGCCACTCGCTCGGCGGCCACGGCACCTACTATCTGGCCGCCTACGACGAGCGGATCCAGGCGGCGGCTTGCAACTGCGGAGGGTCGTTCCTACGGCACAACACGAACGTCGAGGCCTGGGCGCGAGACCACTGGTACGTCTACTTCAGGCACCTTCGGCCGACGCTGCTGGCCGGCAAGCTCCCGCCCATCGACGTGCACGAGATCATCGCATTGATCGCCCCGCGTGCGTTCCTGGATCTCTTCGGACTCAACGACGGCCGCCCCCTGACCCAGCGCCAGCGCCTGCTCATGAACGCCAAGATCATGGACGTGTACGAGCTAGAGGGCGCGTCGCAGAACTTCGCCTTCTACGCGCACGGCCAGGGGCACTCCGTCAACCACGACGCGCGGATGCTCATGTACGCCTGGATGGACAAGCACCTCAAACCGCCTGAAGTCACGAAGACCAAGCGGGTAGGAGCCAAGCCATGAGGCAAGAGGGTTCTCGCAAGGAATCCGGACGTACATCGTTGCCTGCGCGCTTGTTTCGCCGTGTGATTTCGGTCTGTGGATTCGCGCTGGTCGCCGGAGGTGTCGTCCTGGCGGGCTGTGCGATGCCGACCAAGGCGATGAAGCAGGTGAAGCGACCTCGGGCCGGCCGAGCCATCGGGGGGCGGGTGGCGATCGTCTACTGCAAGCATTACCAGCTTAATCTGCTGGGCTTTGAACGGATGCACCTGTTTGACATCCACAAGTACGCCCGGATCTACGAGCAGTTGGTTGCCGACCGCCTCCTCTCGCCCGATGACGTCTTCGTGCCCAAGGAGATCTCGCGGCGTGATGTCCTCCGCGTCCATACGCCGGGGTTTCTATCGAGCCTGCGAGACCCGGTGGCCGTCGCGCCTGGCATGTCCAGTACGCAAGCCTCCGGCGGACCATGATGACCCATGGTGGCACGGCTTCATACCGGGGGAGTTCGTAGCCCATGGCCATTCCGCCGCCGGACCGACGGCTGTGGTATATCGAGCACCTCCGCGTGCTGCTTGTGACGTTGGTGGTGTTGCATCATGTCGGGCAGGCCTACGGCGGCGCGTGGTGGTACTACGACGACATCAGCCGTGAGCGGTGGCTCGGGCCGTTCTTTGTGGTCAATCGCTCGTTCTTCATGAGCCTGTTCTTCATGGTCTCCGGCTACTTCATGCCGGCGAGCTTCGACCGCAAGGGCTCCCGACGGTTCCTGATCGATCGTCTCCGACGGCTGGGCATCCCCTTGGCGGTGTTCTTCTTCGTCATGATCCCGGTGATGATGTACGCCCACTATGTGTACTTCCGTCCGTACGGCACGCCGTCGTTCGGTTGGTACTACATCCATATCTACTTCGGCGCGGCCGACAAACCGCCCGATTGGTCGGGACCGAGCTGGCCGGACCTCCAGTTCGCGCACCTGTGGTTTGTCCAGCACCTGCTGCTGGCGGCGATCGGCTATGCGGTCTGGCGATGGCTCAGGGGTGGGCCGGTCGACCCCCAGCGTACGCCCAAGCCGCCGCCGCGGACGTGGAAGATCGTGGCGTTCGCCGGGTGCCTGTCGATCGTGACGTTCGTGGTTCGCATCGGGTCGCCGATCGACCAATGGACGGCGCTGCTGGGATTCATCCAGGTGGCCTTTGCCGATGTGCCGCGCGACCTCAGCTTCTTCCTCATCGGCGTGGCCGCGTACCGGTACGACTGGTTCCAGCGGATATCCGCCCGTGCGGGACGGAACTGGCTCGTGGTGGCCGCCGCGTGCGCCGCGCTTCTGTGGGCGCTGGCGCTGAACGACATCCCCTGCTTTGCCGGCGGGGGCACGAACCCCCTGGGGCTGATCTACACGACGTGGGAGGCGGTCTTCTGCTGCGGGGCGTGCATCGGACTGACCGTGCTGTTTCGGGAGAAGCTCAACGCCGAGGACTTCGTTGCGCGGACGCTCGGGCCATGCACGTACGGCGTCTACCTCTTCCACGTGCCGATCCTGGTTCCGATGCAATACGCCGTCGGGCCGCTGGCCGTGCCGGCGATCGTGAAGTTCGCCATCGTATCGGCCCTATCGCTGCCGGCCTCGTTCGTGTTCGTGCACTACGTCCGCAAGCTGCCGGGCGTACGCCGCGTCCTGTAGCCTGGCTCGTGGGAGGTGCTCTCGAATCGAGGGGGTGCCGCGCCGGCACGTCCCGGTTGCGGCGGGCTATTCTTCCTCGGGCGGTGCCTCTTCGACGGCCCTGCTGAAGGCCGCGCGCCATTCGTCCTCATGCTCGCCGAGCCACTGGACCTTCCGCTTAATCATGCGAAGAAACCCGAAGCCCTGGATCCGGCCGAACGAGCCGGCCGTCGCGATCGGCAGCGCGGCCTCTGCGATCAAGGCCTCCACGATCAAGGGGGGGATCAAGGGGACCTGCTCGGCCGCCAGGGTGTTTGTCCGCAGGTACCCGCCGAGGAAGGCAAGGGTCCGTTCTTCGTCGAAATGGTCCGGCCACAGGTCGGGATCGCGCTCGCCGCCGACGATCGAAAACTGCAAGAGGCCGTTGGCGAGGTCGGTAATCCACGGCGCGATGCGGGCCGAGTCGTAATCGATCACGGCGACGACCTCACCGTCACGGAACAGCATGTTCCCCGGATGCCAGTCGCCGTGGACCACCTGTTCCTCGATCTCAGCCAGCCCCCGCTCGGCCGCCTGTTCGCCTGCCCGCTCGTAGGCCTCGTACAGCCACTGTGTGGTGGCGAGCAGCTCCCCCTCACGGCCGGTGACGCTCTCGTGGCTTTGGAGCCGGGTGGGCACGTGATTGAGGGCGTTCTTGACCGATTCACTCTCGTGGAACCCTGAGGCGGAGGCCGCATAGTCCGTTTCATAGTCCGCCAGGTAGCGGTGGCAGAGGCCCAAGGTCTTGCCGGCGCTCTCGGTCTGCGGAACGGATTTGTCGTAGGGCTCCCCCTCGACGTACCGGAACACCTCGTACGTCCAATCGTGGTACCGGACCATGGACTTGCGGTGGCGCCGTGTGGGGACGAGGTGGGGCAGGGGGAATCCTCTGCGGGCCAGATGGTTTTGGAGGTAGTGGCAGAAGGCGACCTTGACGGTGTCGTCCCGGCCGGGGGCGCGACGTTTGAGGACGAAGTCACCCCGGCTGGCCTGGATGTAGGCCTTGGGGCTCTTTCGACTGCCTCGCTTGAACGGCTTGATGGCGGAGATGGTACCTAAGTCATAGTGGCTAAGGACGATGGCCAACTCGTCCGCCGCGAATTGAGCTCGTTCTCGTTCTCCGCTCATTCCATAGGTCTAGCTGGCAGCTTGGTTTGCCCCCTCATGGCCTTACCCTTCGGCGGTATAGTACCCCCGCCGGTGCGGATGTCAAACCTCAAGGCCACGGAACGGGCTGCCGAGGGCCCGACCGGAGGGGAGAATCGGCCAGATATTTTTTTCCCGCAAATGTTTGACAGGCCTACCCGGCCGCGATATAAGGTACGCCTGAGTTGGCGATACTGCCCTCATTGGCGCGGTCAGTATCCGAATGAGAGCCTCCGATGTCGGCGTGGGCACGGGTGCTCTTTGCTGGACTACGATTGGACCTTGATAACGTACATATCCTTTTGGGACGTGTCGCACCGAGGAGGATGACCGATGCGCAAAGTGCTGTTGGCCGGAGCGGCGTTGGCTTTGTGCCTGACGATGCCCGCATCCGTGATGGCGGACAACCAGGCAGACGATCTTCAGAGCCGTTTGGATCGGCTCCAGGCCTTGGTCGAACAGCAGCAGCAGACGATTACGGCCCTTGAGTCGAAGCTCGATGTGGCGAGCAGCGAGGACTGGGAAGCCACCCGAGTGGAGGAGATCAAGAAGGTCGTCCGTGAGGTGATGGCCGACGCGGAATTCCGAGAGAGCCTCTACCCGGACGTCATGCAGGTCGGCTACGACCACGGGTTCTACATCAAGAGCAGCGACGAGAAGTTTCTGCTCAACATCAGCGGCAACATGGCCTTCCGCTGGACCGGCACGAACCGCCAGACCGACGACAAGACGGTCGTCGGCCGGCAGAAGCAGGACGACATCAACGGGTTCGAGATTGAACGTCTCTTCCTGACCTTCGCGGGCCACGTCCACACCGACAAGCTGACCTACCAGATCACGGTCCTCGGTGACACCGACAACGCCCACGCCTGGCAGACCTACTACGCCTTCGTGAACTACGAGGTCGTGCCGGAGTTGCAGATCGCCGCGGGTCTCATGGACATCCCCCAAGGTCGGCAGTTCATGAACTGGGACAGCAGCCTGCAGTTCTGTGATCGCTCGATGGTGGAGGAGGCCTTCGGGCTCTTCCAGTCCATCGGCGTGATGTTCCACGGTACCCTGGCCAAGCGATTGACCTACCAGATGGGTGTGTTCAACGGGATCGCCAACCCGCAGGACAGCC
>CAZKCX010000214.1:0-9925 GCA_964550865.1 uncultured Planctomycetales bacterium | reverse complement strand
CTCAAGGCCAAGGAGTGCGCGCTCAGCGAGCGCGAGCAGGGGCTCCTGGCCCGAGAGCAACAGGCGGAGGAGCACCAGCAGCAATTCGCCGCCCGAGAGGAGGAGCTCGCCCGGCGCGAGGAAGCGGCCAAACAGATCGAGGCCCGCGAGAAGGGTGTAGCCGCGCGTGAAGCGGCCCTGGAGGGCAAAGAGGAGGAGCTCGCGGCCCGCGAAGGCGACCTCGCGACGCGCATGGAGGAGCTTTCCCAACGGCAGAGTGAGCTCGAGGCCCGCGACCAGCTCCTCACCGACCGCGAGTCCACGCTGAACGAACGTGAGCAGCAGCTCAGCGACCGCGAGTCCACGCTGAACGAACGTGAGCAGCAGCTCAACGACCGAGACGCCGAGCTGGAGGCACGAGACCGGGACGTCACCGACCGCGACAAGGTCCTGACCGAACGGGAAGGCGCGTTGGACGCTCGGGAACAGACCTTGGCTGAGAAGGAAGCCGCGCTGCAGGCCCGCGAAGACGAATTCTCTCAGAAACAGCAGACCCTCGATCAGCGTTCGACCGAGCTCGACCAGGCGGCAGCCGAACTCGACCAGGCCCAGGAGGAGCTGGAGCAGAACCGTGCGGACGTCGTCGCGGAGATCGAGCAGCAACGCCTCGACCTCGTCGAGCAAGAGAAGGCCTTCGCGGCCGAACGGGACCGCCTGGCGGAGCAGACGGAGGCGCTGCATGCCGCCAAGGCCGAGATCGAGCGGGCCAAGGAGGATGTCGAGCAAGGCAAGGCTGCCCTGGACGAGGAGCGGGCCGCCGTCGCGAAGGACCGCGCCGAGGTCGACGAGGCCAAAGCGGTGCTCGAACGGCAGCGCGCGGATCTGGAGACCGAGCAACAGGCCCTCGCCGAAAACCAGGCCGGGCTGGATGCGGCCAAGCAAGACCTCGACAACCGCGAGAAGTCGCTCGCGAAGGGCAAGGAGGAATTGGACGCCGATCGGGCCGAACTCGCCAAGCAGGTCGAGACCGCCGAGGCCGAGATCTCCTCGAAACGCGAGGAGGTCCAGCGCGCGGGCGACGAGGTTCGGCGGCAAGAGGAGACCATCCAGAACCAAGCGGCGGAGATTCAGACGCGAAGCGAAGAGCTCGAGGCCACGCAGGCGGACCTCGCCGAACGGGAGCAGAAGCTCGCGTCCGCGGAGCGCGACCTCGAGGACCGCGCGAAGGCCGTCGAGGAGCGGGCGCAGGAAACCGAGACGGAGTCGGCTCGGCTCGCAGAGGACCGGGCCAACCTGGAGGCCGAATCGAAGGCGCTGGCCGAATACCGCGAACAGCTCGAAGACACGGCCAGACAGCTCGAAACGCAATCCGATGAGCTGCAAGAGCAGGTCGCGGCGTTCGAGGCCCAGGTTGCGGCGTTCGAGCAGGAGAAGGCCAAGTTTCAGGCCGAGTCGGCGGCCATCCAGCAGCGGGCGCTGCTCATCCAGCAGGCGCAGCAGGCCCTTGCCCAGGCCAACGCCGTCTTCCAGGGCGCGCTGGATCCCAATGCCGGCCCGGGCGATCAGGCGATGGCGAACGTCGCCCAGCTGAACCAGGCGGCCGAGGCCCTGTCCCAGGCGACCGGGGAAACGCCACCCGTCGACCAGTCCGTTGTCACTGAAGAAGAACCGGTCGACGAGGAGGCGGAACCGGAGGCCGTCGTGGAGGAAGAAGCCACGCTCGTCGAAGAGACCGAGACTGAAGCCGAGGGCGAGACCGAGGTCCAAGAGCCGGCCGAAACGGAGCCGGAGGAGCACGAGGACTCGGACCTCACGGACGAATCCCTTCCCGTCGAGGACGCAAGCGATGAGGACGACGTGGCGGTAGACACCACGCTCGAATCCGCACCCGCCATCACGACCGAACCGGAGGCAGAGCCCGCGCCCGAACCGGAAGCCGATCCCTCCGCCCCCCAATCCACACTCGACCTCGACCCCGAGACGCTCGAGAGCATCAAGATGCTCCGGCGGCTTGGTGCCAAGGGGACGGACGAAGAGCTTCTGGCCCAGCTGGAAGCCAAGAAGAGGGGCAAGAGGGGCGACGATGATTCCGGGGGCGAAGACAAGGGCAAGAAGCGTCGGTGGTGGTCCCGCTAAAGATCATCGGGACCCTGACTCCATTCCAGCCCCGCCGCTGTGGAGGCAGGCGTGTCGGAATCCAATGCCATCCTCGGTTCGACTCCCGGCGCCCCAGCCTGGGCGGCGTGGAATGATGCGATGTACCGTGAGCACCGCACGCCCTACGAAGGGCTTGCCGGGCTGATCGAACGCGCCCGCTTGCGGCAGGTCTTGCGGTGGGCACGGGCCGCCCACCCCCGGCGCGTCCTCGACATCGGCTGTGGGGAGGGCGTCTTGCTGGACGCGTTCGACGACGGGGTATCCGTGGTGGGTGTCGACCTGAACCTCGCGAGTCTCCGCACCTGCCGGCGCGAGAAGCCGGCCCGCCCGATCCTCCAGGCCGACGGGACCGAACCACTGCCGTTTGCCGACGGCAGCTTCGACGTGGTCCTCTGCACGGAGGTGCTCGAGCACGTTCCACAGCCGCGCGCGATGATCGCGGAGATCGGGCGCGTGTGCAGTCCGCAGGGACGGGTTGTCCTGACCGTCCCCATGGAACGGCTGAAGCTGGCGATCAAGCGCCTCCTACGCCGGACCCCCCTGTTCTCCCTCCTGTTTCCGGGCATCGAGCCGGGCTTCAGCGCGTGGCATCTGCACGACTATGACCTTGCGACGCTGCTCGCGCTGCTCGGCGACCGATTCGCGATTCGGTCCCACAAGCGCATCTTCGGCCTGCACCGCTGCCTGTTGCTGCGCCCCCTTCGTCCTTGAACCTCCTTGCCGGGCAGTGCGCCCTATAGACGGCATCCCCGCCGGGCTTGTGAAAACGCCGGCGAAGGGAACGGCACTTACCAATCCCGAGCGACCGAAAAGCGGTTGACAAGGCGGCCCGGCGCGCCTGCAATGAAGCGCGCATCGCAGCCTCCCATGCGGTATGCGGTATACTGGGCGATCGATCCGGCCGGTAGCGCTTGGGGCGTATCCGCGCGATCGATTGGATGCGACGAAAGGAACCAGTCATGATTCGGGTCGCCGTGACAGAGATCGAATACGACAAGGCCGAGGCCACGTTTTCGTCCGCCGAGGGGTTCGAATGCCTCCCCGCGCCGGCGGTGGAGGACGAGCTCGCCGAGGCGGTGAAGTCCGCCGGAGTGCGAAACGTCATCGTCGGCGTCCAGAAATACTCCGGTTCGCTCTACGATGCCCTGCCCAAAGGGGGCATCATCGCGCGGTTCGGCGTCGGCCACGACAGCATCGACAAGCCGCAGGCCACCGAAAAGGGCATCCTCTGCACGAACACGCCCAACGTGCTGAATGATTCGGTTGCCGAGCACACCATTGCCCTCATGATGGCGTCCGCGCGATGGATTCCCTCCCTGACGAAGGACGCCCGCGTGGGCGTCTGGGTGCCCCGCGTCGGCTCGGAGCTTCGCAAGAAGCGCCTGGCCGTGATCGGCTGCGGCGCCATCGGCTGCCACGTGGGCCGAATCGCGTCGTTCGGCCTTGGCATGCGGGTCGTCGGGTGTGAAGTGCGAGACGTCGATCTGGGGTATCTGGGCTTCGAGGAGGTCTACAAGGAGTACGGCCGCGCGG
Source organism: uncultured Planctomycetales bacterium (assembly GCA_964550865.1). GTDB lineage: Bacteria > Planctomycetota > Phycisphaerae > UBA1845 > JAFGLZ01 > JAFGLZ01. Next base: position 6,256 of record CAZKCX010000214.1, on the reverse strand, counting down.
TCTCGGATGCGGACTTCGTCAGTATCCACCTGCCGAGCACACCGGAGACACATCACTTTCTCAACGCCGAACGCATCGCGATGATGAAGAAGGGCGCGTGGCTGATCAACACGGCGCGTGGGGCCGTCATCGACGAGTGCGCGCTCTTTGATGCGTTGTCGAGCGGCCACCTGTCCGGGGCGGGGCTCGATGTGTTTGAGAACGAGCCGTACTCGCCCGCCTGTCTCAACCAGGACCTGCGCACGCTCAAGAACATCATCATGACGCCCCACGTCGCCAGCAGCACGCAGGAGGCGTGCAACCGGATGGCCAACCGCGCGATGGCCAACGTCCGCTACGCGGAACAGAAGGACTACGAGAACATGGACCTGCTCAACCCTGATGTCCTCAAGAACCTGACCTAAGGAACCTCCATGGAGAATAAGCTACGCCTGGCCCTGCTGGACGGCACGCTCAGTGTGGGCACCTGGATTCAGATCGGTCATCCGGCCTGCGCCGAGATCCTCGCGCGGGCGGGGTTCGACTGGGTCTGCGTCGATCTCGAGCACGGCGGAATCGATCTCGAGACGATGACGAACATCTTTCGCACGCTCGACGGCTTCGACTGTGTGCCGGTCGCGCGGCTGCCGCTGAACGATCCGATCTGGATCCATCGAACGCTCGACGCCGGCGCACGGGGATTGATCATCCCGATGGTCAAGACGGCGGAGGAGGCGGACGCCGCCGTCCGCGAGGCGAAGTACCCTCCGCGCGGCGAGCGAGGCTTCGGCTACAGCCGCGCGAACATGCACGGCATGGATTTCGACGCGTATATCGCCTCGGCCAACGACGAGATCGCGATGATCATGCAGATCGAGCACAAGGACGCGATCGGTCAGCTCGATGCGATCTGCGGCGTGAACGGCGTGGACGGGCTCTTCATCGGCCCGCTCGATCTGAGCGGGTCGATGGGCCTGACGGGACAGATGAGCCATCCCGACGTCGTGGCCGCGCTCGAGACGTACCTCGACGCGTGCCGCCGCCACCGCAAACCGGCCGGCATGCACCTTGTCCGCCCAACGGCGGAAGACGTGGAGTCCGCACTGGTCAAGGGCTATTCCCTGATCGCGCTCGGCGTGGACGGGGTGTTCTTGGACGTGGGCGCGACGAACGCCCTGGCGGCCGCTCGCGGAGACTCAAAGGGATAGCAGGGAGGACGGCAAGAACGCCCGAAGCCAGGATCTGGGGGCCACGATCGGAAGAACCAGCCACGCCTGTTCCGGGTTCGGGCAGGTCGAGACCGGAAGGTCGGGCCGATGCGCTCCGTCGTTTCCGTAAGACCGTGACATCGTTTGCCTCCCCCTCTCGGCTGGCGTACCATTCGCAGCGGGCCGTACGCAGATCCTCGAACGCGAGGCAGGAGGCAAGACCGTGGCCATGACGCGACGAGAACGCCTGGAAGCGACACTGGCCGGTAAGGAAACGGACCGACTGGCCGTGTCGATGTGGCAGCACTTCTACGATCTGGAGCGAACGCAGGAAGGCCTGGTCAAGGCCATGCTCGACTACCAGGCCCGGTTCGACTGGGACTTCATGAAGGTCAACCCCCGCGCCTGCTACCACGTGCAGGACTGGGGCAATCAGTACGACTTCGGCCCCGCGCCGGAGGCCGGCCCGAAGCTCATCGAACATCGGGTCAAAGAGCCGAACGATTGGACGGGCCTGCAAGTGCTCAACCCCACGGAGGGCGTGCTGGGCGAGCACATCGAGGCCCTCGGCATGATCCGTCGTCAGCTCGATGCGGACGTACCGATGATCATGACGGTCTTCACGCCCCTGTCCCTCGCCGACGAACTGGCGGGCAAGAACCGCCCCGCCGACGAGCTGTTCGCCCAGCCGGACAAGCTCAAGGTCGGCCTGGAGCGGATCACCGAGACGTTCGAGCACTTCATCGACCTGGCCTTCGCCGCGGGCGTGGACGGCATCTTCTTCGCGACGACGTTATGGGGCACGACGGACAAGCTCACGACCGCGCAATACGACGAGTTCAGCCGGCCCTACGACGAGCGGATCATGAAGCGGATCAAAGAGCGGGGTTGGCTCAACGTTTTGCACGTCTGCAAGTCGAACAACATGCTCTCGCACCTGAAGCATCTCCAGCCGGACGTCTTCCACTGGGACGCGACCGATCCGACAAACCTGAGCATCGGCGAGGGCCTGAAGGAGCTCGACGCGCCGGTTATCGGCGGCGTGGACGGCAACCGGTTGGCTGAGGAGGGCGCCGGCAGGTGGGTGGACGAGGCCCTCAAGGCATGCGTCACGGCGACGGGCAAGCGACGTTGGATCGTCGGGGCCGGATGCACGGTTCCGTCGAGCATCAGCCCGGAAGCGCTCAAGTACGTCCGCCAGAAGGTCGAACTGTTGTGAGCGGGTGTCTCGCGGTTCGCCCGAGCCGCGTCACGCGAGCACGGCCGAGGGTAGTCCGGCATCGGTCCAATGCCCGCCGGATGTGGCCCAGCCGCCCTCGGCTGGGAAGTGCGATCGTTCACCGCCGGCGGCGGCCGTACCACACAGGACGCTCCTTCCTGCAAAGAGCAGAGGAGGCCCGCAACCGTAGGCGTCGCCGGCGTGTACATGAGTTGACGGACGCTGTCGTTCATTCTCGAGTACCGTAATCCGCCGATTGCGGACGGCTCGGGCCGGCCGTTTCCCGAGCCCGATTCCCGATAGCGGAAAACGAAATAGGATCGCTCCATGGGTGCGGTGTGGCTGCTGGTCCTCATCTTCGCGTCGCTCTACGGATTCGTTCGAACGGGCCTGGGCTTCCGCCTGCTCCAATCGTCGAAGCGAAGCGCCGACCTCTCGCCGCCGGAGCCGATGGTCTGACACCACAGCGCAAGGTCGTGGCTTTGCGGCATGGGCAGCCTCTCTGGCGCTTCCGAAGACGAAGATCAGGTCGGCAGTTTCGTCGACCTTGCGCTGTGGTCCTAATCCGGGGCCTGACAACTGTCACGACGCTGCGCCCTCGCCGGGGGCGCGAGGGCGTCGTGAAGACCTTCCGGCTACCGCAGCAGACGCACGTTGGTCAACGTCTTGTTCAAGTCGTTCAGCGGAATATCGAAGTCGACGAGCGACAGCAGCTGCTGGGCGTTGCTCGTCAGGGTCACGCGGCTGGTGACCGTGCCCACCGCTTCATTCAACGCCTGGAACGTTCCGTTGAACGTTACGCGGATCGTTCCCACCTGCACCAGCGACTGAAGCGGCAGGGGAGAGTTCGCGTAGACCGTCAACGTCAACGTGATCGATAGGGTCTGGCCCTCGGCGATGGGACCGCTCGGATCGGTCTTGCTCGCTTGTCCCGTCCCGACGTACGTCAGCGTAAACGGGACGTCGGGCACCGCCACCTCGTAGGCCTGACCGTTGAGAAAGAGGCGCGTCGGCAGCCCCGACGCCAACTCGTCCTCCAACAGCGCGGCCGAAAGGGTAACCGAGGCCGGGTCGCCCGTACCGTCGAAGTAGACGCGAAGGACTTCCTCGCCTTCGTGGAGGGCCTGCCAACTGCCGGCGAGCGCCGCCGCCACCCCAGGCGAGTCATTGACCTCACCGACCGGCATGCCGCAACAGGCGCCCAACGTCAAGCAACCCAATACGTGGGCGACCTTCCATCTCTTCCGCATGGTCATGGATACCTCCTCGGAGCCCGGATGTAGGACGGCAAGGCAGGGAGTCCACCGCCCCGTACATATCTTACGCCGGCGAAGGCCTCGCGACAACCCGCCCTTTCATCGGAGGGGTTGAAGGGCTGAAGGCGCCCCGGTCGGCTTGACCCCAAAAGGCGGCCAAGGTACCCTGGCGATCTGACGATAAGCACATAGACGGGGCCGTGGCGCAGCTGGGAGCGCGTCTGCATGGCATGCAGAAGGTCGTGGGTTCGAATCCCATCGGCTCCATTCGACTCGCGTGGGCTGGCGCCCACGCTCGCTCATGGCAAGCCATCTCATCCCGATCTCAAGGTTGTTCATGTCGCAAAACCGAGCGAGTCGGATGTCCTGAGCCTAGCACTACAGCGCAAGGCAATCTGCAAGGCTTTGCAGGTGATAAGGTTATGTGCTCCGCCATGGAAGCCGGCCTGTGAGTCACCCACTATGCCGTCGCCAAGGACTTATCGATGGCTCGCTCCGGCAAACGAGGGCGACCTTGCGCTGTAGTGCTAGTCGAAGAGCACGTTTCTCGGAGAGGCTGCACCGGCATGAGGAACGACGACACCTCCTACTTCGTCTACATCCTCCGCTGCGCTGACAATACCGTCTATGTTGGCTCATCCACCGATTCCGTCGGGCGGGTTTCGGCGCACAATGCCGGCCACGGCCCACGATACACTGCCCGTCGTAGACCGGTTCAACTCGTCTACGCTGAGCAGTTTCCCACGATGCCGGAGGCCCGTCGTCGAGAGATCCAACTCAAGAGGTGGTCTCGCGCCAGGAAGGAGGCCCTGATCGACGGCAACCTCGACAGGCTGCACGGACTCAGCCGTCGAAAGCAGCGGTGATTCCTCTTCTGTCCTGTTCTCTTGTCTGGAGCGGCTGCTCACCTGCGGTCTACTGCTCCTTTCTCCTCTCTGCGATGTCATCGCGAAGCAGGCGAGCGGGAGTCGGAACCGTCTCGATCCAGGCAATGCAAACCTGGATCTCGCTCCGCGGGACACCAAGTGCAGCCGAACGCCTCCGCCCGATCCATGGCGTGGCACGATACCCGTCACAGCCTCGTGGTTCTCTTTACAACCGCCGGATCGTCGCCATCGGCAGGAACAAACGTAATGGGTGATCGCGAAGCGGGAGGAAGCCGTGGGCATCCGGACCGGGAATAGGCTATGCTCCTTCCTCGAGGGTGATCCATCCGCTCCCGCGGAGACGTACGGGGCGTCTGGATGCGCTCGCGCCATTCGCGCATGCAGGATCGAGCCTGAAATGCAGGCAGCAATGAAGGAGAACGGACGTGTCGACGAAGCCGGTGCAGCGCGCTCATGCGGCAGGATTGTCTCAACTCGCACCGTTGGTCCTACTGGTCTTGCCTATCAGCGTACAGGCCGTCGAGAGCCTCCGTCGCTACTACGCCCACGCCGTCCACGAGGACGAGCACGGCGTGATCGCGCCCTGGCATAAAGGCCAGAACGGTCCGTTCGACGAGCGGCTCCGCATCGCCGTCGAGCTGTACAAGCGCTATCCGTGGGTGACCACCGACAAGGCCGTCATGGCCGCCCCCCACATCGTCTACAACACGCACTGGCGTATCTCCGATGAGGGCAAGATCACCATCCCCCCTACCCATCCGTGGATGTGCGGCGATCTCAGCCAACGGGCCCTGAGCATCATCCAAGGCCTCACCAAGCATTACGCCTATAGCGGGGATCCGCTGGCGTTCGTCTACATCCCGCTCACGGTCGACTATGTTCTCGACTACTGCCTCACGGGCCCGGACCATCCGTGGCCACGCTTCCCGATCGCCACGCCCACCCGGGGCATCGGCTATCGCCGCGCGAACCCGGACGTCGCCAACCAGCTCGATCTGTGCGCGTACCTCGGGCTCGAGGTGCTGCGAGCGTACAAGTTCACCGGCACGCCGCGCTACCTCGACGCCGCCAAGCACTGGGGCGACGTCATCGCCCGCAAGTGCAACCTGACGAACCCCGATCTGCCGCCGTGGAGCCGATACGTCAGCCCCGAGCACATGCTCTGGTCCGACGAGCTGACCGGCGGCGTGGTCCTCATCGTGGAGTTCCTCGATGCGCTCATCGACGCCGGCCATGTCGGCCCGGACGGGATTCTCGTCCGCGCCCGCGAGGCCGGTCGGCGGTACGTGCTCGGGAATCTCCTTCCCCGCTGGACCGAAAACGAGGTCTGGGGACGGCATTATTGGGACATGGAGGGCGACCTGCTCTGCGGCGTGCTGCCGTGGATCTGTGAGTACTTCATGGCGTATCCGGAGGTGTACCCCAACTGGCGGAACGACGTCCGCAACGTGCTGTCACTGACGTTCAATCGGAACGGCGTCGACCCGGGCTCGCGCGGTGAGGCCTACAGCGGGGCATGGGCCTTCCCGGAATCGAGCATCTGCTGCGGGACGTCGCTGTCGTACAACCAATACACCTACGCCCCCGCCTTCATGCAGCACGGCAAGCTGGCCGACAGCGAATGGTCGCGGGAGATCGGCCGTCGCATGCTCCTGATGGCCACCTACGACAGCCGCGAGAACGGCGTGGTGCTCGACGGCCTGGACG
>CAZKCX010000213.1:0-9932 GCA_964550865.1 uncultured Planctomycetales bacterium | reverse complement strand
ATGTTCTGGGCGTCGCCTCGGATGGCCGTGCTGATGCCGATCAGATCGCCGTGGTTGTTCAGCAGCGGACCGCCTCTGTTGCCCGGGTTGATGGTCGCGTCGGTCTGGTGCAGCCCATCGTACGTTACCCCCTTGCCGAATCGCAGCGTGCGGTCGACGGCCCCGATGACGCCCGTGGTCACCGTGTGGTGGTAGCCGAGCGGATTGCCGATCGCGATCACGGTCTCGCCGATCATCAGGTCGTCACTTCGCCCGAGCCGAAGACACGGCAGCGGCTTGGTCATGTCGATCTTGAGCACGGCCAGGTCGTGCTCGCGGTCGATCGTGACGACACGGGCGGGATGTGCCTTGCCCTCCGGCTCATCGGCCAGGAGCACGCGGTTGTCCGTCGAGCGCGCCACGACGTGGGCGTTGGTGACGATGTAGCCCGACGGGTGGATCAGAAAGCCGCTGCCGGCGCTGGTGGCCCGTCGAGGCACCTGGAAGATGTCGTCGAAGAGGCTGTCGAACCCGAACGGGGACCGCGTCACCACGACGCGGGTCGAGGAGATGTTCACCACGGCCCCGCGCGTCTTCTCGACCACCTCGACGACGGGCGTCCTCCGTCGCGCTTGACGCTCCTGATCCGCGGTTCCCCGATGCTGGGCCGCCGCGACGGACACTTCGACCAGAACGACGATCCCGATGACGTATGCGCTTCGTGTATTCATGCTCTCGATGCTACGTGCGTCCGAACGCGGCTTCAACCCGTCACGTTGCCCTGCGTCTCTGGTTCCCTATAATCCGCGTTGGCATCGTCATGGTCGCGCCCTGGATGGATGAGAGGAGGAAGAGCCAGATGCGCATCGGATTCATCACCGACCTGAGCGAGGAAGACTTCCGGCTGGCGGGCCAGATGGGCGTATCCGCACTGGAATACAACGAGAACGCGGACGACGTCGCTGCGTTTCTTTCGCGGGTCGATGAGATCAAGGACCGATGCAAGCGCTATCACGTGGGCCTGTCGGTGATCGGCCGCTTTGGTCGGAACTACATCAGCGACGATGCCGACGTGGCGAATCGTGAGATCGCCGCGACCGAGCGGCTCATGGATGCCGCCGCCGAGCTGGGCGCATCCGTCTTCGTGACGGGCGCCGGCCACACCGAGCAACGCGACCACAAAGAGAACTGTCGTCGGGCGGTCGAGGTGCTGGGCCGATTCGTCGCCTACGGCGAGCCGCGAGGGCTCAAGGTGGCCTTGTACAACTGCCATTGGGGCAACTTCGCCTTCGCCCCGCCGAGTTGGCACCAGATCCTGCCCGAGCTTCCGCGGCTCGGCATCAAGTACGATCCCTCGCATCCCTACTACGACGACCGCGATTGGCTCGCGGAGATGCGCGACTGGGGCGGACGGTTCTATCACACCCACGCCAAGGGGTGCATGAAGGTCGGCGGCAAGGAATTCGAGGACCCGAATCCGGGTTTCGACGAGATGAACTGGGGGACGTTCTTCGCGATGCTCTATCACCACCACTACGACGGGGACGTCATGGTCGAGCCGCACGGCGGTCGATGGGTGGGCGATCTTCGACGCGTCGGCCTGCGGGTCAGCATCAATTACCTTCGGGACTTCGTCATTGCATGACCACGTCGCCGTCCGGCACGCGGAAGTAGGTCAGCGCGTCGGTGGCCAGATCCAGCGTGGCCACGGTCTTGGTCGATGCGCGATGCAGCGCGCCGGGATTGATGAAACGCGTGCCGTCGCGCTGCACGTCCTCGCGCTGATGGGTGTGCCCGAAGAAGACGTAGTCGAATCGACCCGGCTCGACGCGAACGCCTCGCAGGAACTCGTGTCCGTGGTAGACCCCGATTCGTTTGCCGGCGACCTCGACCTCGACCGGCCCGTTGGGCCAGGGCAGGCCGACCGTCTCGCAATAGGCGTAGGTGGCGCCGTCGGGACGGTCCATGTTTCCCCAGACGAAGTGCACGGGCAGCCCGACGAGCTCGTCGAGCACCTCCACACCACCGAGGTCGCCGCAGTGGAAGAGCATTTCCGCGCCGTGTCGACGCAGGATCTCGACGGCCGAGCGTACGGCTTCGGCGTGGCCATGGCTGTCGGACAAGATCCCCACGATCATGGTGTCGTCTTCGTCTCGGCGTGGGCCGCGGCGCCTACCGCTTCACGGGCTCGGTCTTCGTGGTCCAGAAGATCGCATTCGCGAGCATCCGGAGGAACCCTTCGTTCTTGAAGTCCTCCATGTGCCCCAGCGAGGTGTAGAAGATCCGCGCCCCCTTGTAGGTTCGCGTCCAGGCGACCGGCTCGGTATGCCCCGGAATCGAAGCCGTCAACAGGATGTTGATGTCCTTGGCGTGGCCGCCGTTCTTGTAGAGGCTGCCCTTGGATACGAACGGCTCAAAGCCCTTCAGAATCGGATGGCCCTTCTCCTCGGGCACGACCTCGACCTGGCAGGTGATCTTGTTGCTGAAATGGTCGTGGTAGTTGCCGCCGAGGACCTCCTTGTCGAACGCGAGCCACTTCTGAAACGCGTGACTGGCCGTGCGAATCCCGACGATGGGATTGCCGCCGGTGCAGTACGTCTTGATCCGCTCGAGGTCCTTCCCGTCCATGGTCATACGGCGGGTGAAGACGACGGCAAGGTCGGCCTTCTCCAACGCCTCCAGGCCGGGGAGCTTGTCCCTCGCCGCGCGCCGCAGGATCGTGATGTCGAGATTCTCGTAGTGCTTCTCGAGGAAGTCCTTGAGGATCGCCAGCGACTTGTCGGACTTGTACTCGATCGAGCCGGAGAGCATCACGACGTTGAGGGAATCCTTCGATGAGCCGTTCTCCGCGCCGGGCGCGGCCTTGTCCGCGCTGGCACACGCCCCCAACGAGAGGATCATCGAGGCCGAAACCAGAAGACGGAACGTCGAGCGAATGCGAATCATGATCTCCTCCTCACTGTGCAATCCGACGGTCTCAGGCAGCGGGAATGCTCCGCGCCGCTCGTCCGAGATTATAACGGCCCGCGACGATCTTCACACCGAAAGAAGCGCCTGCTCGCCCGGTTAGGGTGCGAGCAACTTCTGACATCGGATTGGGATGGCCGCTGGTCGACAATGCCTCAAGCAGCTTTTCGAAGCGAAGAGGGGCCCCGACCTCTGCGCGGGGACACCGGGACGCGAGTCTCGTCAGGGCCGGAGGCCCGGTGGAACATAGCCGTCGTTCGCCCCCGTTGGGGCTGGACGGCAGAGACGCCGTCTCCCACTCTCCACCGCAACACACGGTCGTCAATCCGCCCGATACCCATGTGTCGAGGTGTCAAAGAATATCCGCACCCGCCCGGTTGAACCCATGGCGCGCCGGGGGGGCTGCTCGGAGAGCCCGGGCGGCGGAGCGAGGCATCGAGAATCCGGGCGTCGGCCACACACCTCACGGGGGGGCCGGGAGGCTCTGAAGGCGGTGTTCAATTCGTCGCACGACGTCCGATTTCCCTTGCTTGTCGGCTAGGGCCTTGGCCTTCTGCACCGCCTGCCTTGCCTCACGAGGGCGTCCGGCGGCCGCGTGGACGATCGCCAGGGTCTCCCATGCCGTCGGGTCGTCCCGCCCTTCCTCCGCCAGGCATCCACGAACGAGGACCAGCGCCCGATCGGTGTCGCGAAGCTCCGCCGTGGGGCAGACGGCCAACAGCCGAGCGAGGTCATACCGGGCGGACAGGAGATTCGGCCGGGCCTCCACGGCCGACGCGTACAGCTCCAGCGCGCGGGCATAGTCCTGCTTCTCGGCGGCCAACTGCGCCAGGTGGCATCGGGCCTCGGCGAATTCGGGCCGGTCTTCGATCAGGCGCTCGAGCATGTGGGCGGCGCGTTCCCGTTGTCCGCTTCGCTTGAGGGCGACCGCCAGGCCGAACCGCGCTTCAACGTAGAGGGGCTTCAGCTCCAAGGCGCGGCGGTAGGCCTCGATCGCCCCCTTCAGATCACCGACGTCCGCCAATGTGCTCGCCAGGTAGTACCACGCGCCGACGTCGTTCGGATCGATCTCCAGGCCGGCTCGATACTGCCGGATGGCCTCGGCGTATTCCTTCTGCGCGGCAAGGGCGCGTGCCAGGCTGAAGTAGTGCTCGGCCCTGTCGGGGAGGATCTGCACGGCGATCCGACCGTGTTGGATGGCCTCGCGCGTTCGTCCCATCTGCAACAGCAGGCAGCAGAGTGTGTTATGGGCATCGCGGTGCCCCGGCCGGAGCTCCACCGCCCGCTGAAGATGCAACAAGGCCTCCTCGTGCTCACCCTTTCGCATCAGTGCGCATCCCAGAGACTGGTGCGCGTCGGCGTTCCGCTCGTTCTGATCGAGGGACGCCCGCCACAGCGACGCCTCGTCCTTCCAGCGGGCCGTGCTGATCTTCGCGGACAGCCCGAACAGGCAGCCGATCGTCAGACACAGGGCGATCACCGACCCTCGCCAGGCGATCCGACGGGATACCCTCCACACCGCGGCAACGGCCAGGCCCGCCAACAGCGCGGCGCCCATGTCCGGGATGTACAGGTAGCGGTCGGCCCGGAAGATGTGATGGCGCGCGAGCTGAGAGGTCGGCGCCAACGCGAGCAGAAACCACAACAACCCCACCCACGCCATTCCGCGTCGCCGCAGCAGGAAGACCAGCACGAGCGTCAAGACGATCAAGATCGCCCCGACGACGAACGCGGGATCGGACGGCTCGTCCACGACCTCGTTCGGATAGAGCACGTTTCGCGTGAAGGGCGAGAACAGGCTCCCGACGTTCTCCCGATAGAGCGACACCGTCGTGAGCAGCCATTCGGTGCGGGATTCGAACGGGCTCGGCTTGGCCACGCCACCTGCCCGCGAGGCCACCTTGATCGCCGCCGCCGCCAGGCTGATCGCCAGGAACGGCAGGCCCCGCATCGCGGAACGCCACCGCCCGCTGCCGGAGTAGACCCGGTCGATCAAGAGAAGGAGCACCGGGACGACGACCGCGTAGACATTGCTCATGCACGCCAAGGCCGCGCACAGCCAGCTCCCGACGCCATACCACCGCGCGCCGCGGTCTCCGCTGAGCATGAAGAGGTACAGGTGGACGGCCAGCAGGCCCCACAGACCGGCCAGCAGCACCTTGCGCCCCGTGATCCACGCCACCGGCTCGACGTGGTTCGGATGCACGGCGAACCAGAGCGCAGCCGCGACGGCGACCACCCACGGCGAACGTTCCAACGGACGAGGTTCCCGACGCCCGTCGAGCCGGACAAGGCGAAAGGCCAGCGCATAGACCAACATCGTACAGAGCGCGTGCAGGACCATGTTCGTTAGGTGGAAGCCGCCCAGGTGCAGGCCCCAGACGTGACGGTCGACGGCCAACGACAAGTAGAAGACCGGGTAGTAATCCTGCAGGAGCGTGCCGCCGAAGAGCCGCCGTAGGGTGTCGAGTGAGAGGTCCCGGATGTGCTCGTTGCTGACGAGCGTGACCACGTCGTCATAGACGTACGAATACCCGAGGGTGTTGACGTAGATCCATACGATCGGCATCGACACCGCGGCGACGGCCAACGCGTGTCCCGCCGCGGAAGGAAACGGGCGGCGCGGGGACCGGTCAGCACGGAGGTCAGGGGCATGCGAGCCGTCCATGGTCATATGGTAGAACACTCGCCCCGGCGGGGATACATGCCCGGCACGGAAAGACGTCGCGCGGCTGATTCGGGTAAGGGCATGTAGCGCTGCGCTGCTTGCAGCAAAGATCGAACAGTGTGGCACGGCCGCCCCCGGGCTTCGCTACGCTTCGCCGTGACAAGCCCGGCCGTGAGGACAGTGTGGCACGGCCGCCCCCGGCCGTGAACCGTGGAAAGGTCCCAGCCGAGGGCGGCTGGGCCACAGAGGGCAAAGCCGCTCGACTGTCTGGACATTGTTGCGAACAGCTTAGTTGTTCTTCGCGGCGGCGCTGTCGCGTTGTGGGGCGCGGCGGGGGATGCTGGGGGCCTTGAACTCCGAGCAGCTGCGGCACAGCTCGGGCGGACGGCCGTCGATCGTATCCTGAAGGAGCTGGTGAAAGCGTTCGCCCTCGATGATCTCGGTCATTGTCTGCTCGTTGATGTTCCCGATCACGAGGTCGCCGGGGTCGCCCCCGAAGATGCTGACGCAGCAGGGCATGACCTTGCCGTCGGTGAGGACGTTGATGTTGCCGCGCCAGAGCTCCATGCAGACGCGGGTGTTGTCCTTCCCGTTGAAGGCAAAGACCGGAGAGACCTTCACGTGATCGATCAGGCCGGCCCAGTCCTCGTGGACCCGCGCGATCCGCTCGCTGTTCTTCTCATGGGCGACGAGCGCGAGCTTGACCTCCGTCTCCGGCCGCTTCCGTTCAATCAGGCGGCGGATGTTCTCGCGCAGCTCGTCGAGGTCGATCCCGCGAATCTCCCAGGCGGTCTCCGCATCGGTCTCGGCCGAGACGTTGACCACCGCGATCGGGGCGCTCGCCACCATCTCGAGCCGCTCGTCCTTAAGGAGCGTGCCGTTGGTGGCCAGGATCACCCGGACGCCCGCCTCATGGCTGTACTCGATCATCCGGCCCAACTCGTCGTGCAGGGTGGGCTCGCCGGCCAGGGAGAAGGTGACCGTCTCCACACTGCTGGGCATGGTGTCGATGACGCGCTGGAAGGTGTCCCAGGCGATGCGTGAGGGTCGAGTCCTGCGGTAGGGCATACGTCCCCAGCAGGTCTTGCATCGAAGGTTGCATCCGTAGACGGGTTCGATTACGACAGCGGTCAGCCCGGCAATCTTGGGGACGCCCATCCAGTAGTACAGCAAGTTCTTGGCCGTCAGGTAGACGCTCCGAGGGCGCTGGAGCTTCTCGTAGATCCAGTCGGCATGGTCGCTGTTGCCGAAAAGCAGCCGGGATGCCAGCCGGTAACTGCTGCGGAGGATGTTGGCCGAGATCGGCATCCGGGGCCTACCCCCAAGAAGGGCTCGCGAGAAATTGAAGCAACGCCGCCTGTTCGTAGTATAATTAGTGCGGAGAGGCTGGGCAAACGTGCCTCACGTCCAAGCGGCCGAACGGAACCTACAGGATGAGCTGGCGCGACAGGCCATACGCTGAAGATGGGGGAGACTATGCGTGGTCGGGGACCGGCCCGGGCGTGACGTTCGGCCTGCCCAGGCCCACGCAAGTCGTCAAGGTCCTGTTGATCGTCAACATCGGCGTGTTCGTTCTGATGGCCCTCTCCCAGAGCCTTGCGGCGGTCCTCGAGCAGCATTTCGCGATGGCGGTGTGGGGCGGCACGGCGTCGTCTGGCGGCGTGCTGAACGGCCACATCTGGCGGCTGATGACGTATCAGTACCTGCATGACACGCGGAGCCTGTGGCACATCCTGTTCAACATGATCGGGCTGTATTTCCTCGGACCGCCGCTGGAGCGCCGCTGGGGGTCCAAGACGTTCTTCCTCTTCTACACGGCCTGCGGCGTGGCGGGGGCGCTGTTGTTCACGCTGCTGGTGGGGATCGGCGCGATCGGCGGCGGCATCATGGTGGGGGCTTCGGGGAGCGTGTTGGGTCTGCTCGCCGGCTGCGCGGTCCTCCTGCCGCAGATGACGATCATCCTGCTGTTCTTCCCGGTGCCGATCCGCTTCGCGGCGATCCTTCTGGCGGCCGTCTACACGTTCAGCCTGTTGGTCGCGTACGGGAACCAGTCCGGCGGGGTGGGCGGCGATGCGGCGCACCTGGGGGGTATGCTATTCGGCGGCGCCTGGTGCATCTGGGGCTGGACGTGGCTGGGCAACATCCGCGAGAAGCGTAGCCGCGGGGCCTGGGAGCGGAAGATGCGCCACCAGCAGAACCTGCAAGCCGAGGTCGATCGCATCCTGGCCAAGGTGCACGAGCACGGCATCCAGTCGCTGACGCGACGCGAGAAGCGGACGCTCTCCGAGGCGACCGAGCAGCAGCGCGAGCAAGAGCACCGCACCCGCCATCGGACGTAGGGGGAGACTTCAGGCCTCAGGCTCCAGACTTCAGACCTCAGGATTCAGGTTTCAGGCACGGGGGTTGGATCCGCTGGCAGATTTCACGCTGGCACTGCATTGCAGAAGTATTGCGACGATATGCCCGAGCCGCTTGTGGTGAGCTACGTCGAACCGCCGGATTCATCCGGCGCGGATTCATCCGGTGCGGCCGCGCGGCATGAATGCCGCGGCTCGAGCAGCAACCGTGGCATCCATGAACACTGCCATAGTCGCATCACTTGTGAAATACGGTACCAGCGGCGGTGGCGACGCCATCGCTTTCAAGGCCTTGCGCACTCCGCCGTGTCTTTCGCAATCGCAAGCAAGCCAAACCGGCGGCGGGCGTTCTTCGCTGAAGCTTCGAACGCCTGCACCGCCGCATCCATATTTCGCCGGATCCCTGATCGCTATCGCCGCATTCCATATCCCCCCGAACCCCGAACCCTGAGCCCCGATCTCTGAACCCCGAGCCCTGAAGCCTGAACCGCGAACCCTGAACCCCGAACCCTGCTGTTCCTGTCGTGCGCTTGTGCGACGCCGAACGTTTGCGGTATGTACGGGCCATGGATCTCCAACGGCACAAGGGGTGGCTCGCTACCGCCGCAGTGCTCGTCGTCTCCTGCGCGTACCTGGGAGAGGGCATCCGCGTCGGCAAGGGCGGGGCGGACGTGCCCGGCTTCCACATCGACGAGGCCCACAAGCTCAGCGAGACGTTCTACTACCACCTCTTCTTCGAGAACCGTGATTGGGACCACCCGGCCTGGCGCGAGGACTTCTACGCCCGCACGAATCCGCCGGTGGCCAAGTACGTCTTCGGCGCCGTCCTGGCCGCACGAGGCCACCGCATAACGGACCAACGGCTCCAAGACGCCTTCGAGCGCCACTGGAAGGAGCCGCAAATCCTCCGGGAGCACGTCCCCGACGACATGCTGCGAATCACGCGCTACGTCAGCACCTTCTACGGCGCGCTGCTCTGTTCGGTGGTGTTCTTCATCGGCTACCGGTTGGGCGGCGTGGCCGTCGGCATCATCGCGGCCGTGCTGGTCCTCGGGAATCCCTATTTCCGAGGCAGCGCGCAGCGCGGGCTTACCGATACGATCCTGCTGTTTCACCTGACACTCATCGTGCCGGTCTCGTTCGGGGCGGCGGCCGTGCTCGGGCGCTACTGGCGGAGGGAGACGCTGGGCGGTCCGTTGCGACGCTGGGGCCTTCTGCTTCTCGCGACCGTCCTCGTGCCGGTCGTGGTCGTTGCAATGGCGGCGGGCAGCAAGATGAACGGCGCGCTGGCCGGCCCGATCTACGCGGCAAGCGTGATCGCGGCCGCCGTGTGGGGTCCGGCGGAGACGGGTCGCTGGCGCCGGATCGGGCTGGCGGGGATTGTCGTGGTTCTGGTCGCCGTCGCGGCGTTCGGGTTCTTCGTCGCGATCAACCCCTTCTACCATCAGGACCCCTTGCAGCGGGCCGCCGAGAGCGGATTGGCCTTTCAGGATTGGATGGTCAAGCAGCAGTTGGAACCGGGGGGCGGGCTCTTCAGCCTGCCCGAGCGTGTGGCCGCCGTCGGCTACGACACGCTGCGAAGCCCCATCTTGGCCGTCCCGCAATTCGTGGTGAAGATCGCAGCCTCCCTCGGCCTGGTGTCTTCCCCGTCTTTGGAGCAGTCGCTGCGAACGCTGGGCGTCGGGATAGCCATCCTGGGTTTCGTCGGCGGTCTGCGGTGGCTGGTCGTCCGTGCCTTCCTGCTTCGGGAGACCCGTGACCCCAAGCCCGGTCGCCGGCGGATGCGGAGGGGCACCCCCGGCGATCTGATGGTGCTCGTCTCCTGGGCCGTCGTGGTCGTGGCGAGCCTCGTGATCGCGCTGCCGTTGCTGCGGCATCGATATGTCCTGCCCGCTTACCTCCTCGTGTGTGTGATCGTGGCCATCGGCCTGCGGAACCTGCCGCAATGGTGCCGGGAGTCC
>CAZKCX010000212.1:0-9956 GCA_964550865.1 uncultured Planctomycetales bacterium | reverse complement strand
GGATGGCTATGTACGCATACGTGTTGCCGTGAGCCCGGATCTTGAGGCTCCCGTCGGCGACGGCGAACGGCTTCTTGTTGGCAGGGGAGATGTGTGGCTTGGCGTCCGGAAGCGTGTCAAATTCCAGCGCCAGCAGCGGAGGATCCCACGAGGGCGGCTTCACCAGGGCTTCATGCTCGGCGTGCCGCTTGGCGACCTTGGCGTCGGCTTCGGCCTGACGCCGGTCGGTCAACGCATCGACGCGCTTGCGGAGGTCGGGTGTGAGCTTGGGGCGGTATTCTTCTTTCCACACGCGGACGATATTCGGATCGTCGAGCCAGTTCGCGATCAGGTGGAACCGTGCGTTGACTCGGAGTGCGTCGCGAACGAGAACGCGCGGCAGGCCGACCTTCCCGTTGTTGCAGACCACGCCGATGGAGTTGTGGATGTTGTAGCCCGAGATGAAGAATCGCATGTAGTCGAAGTCGCTGTATCGCTTCTGGCGACCCTCCCCGCGGAGGATGAAGTCAACGTAGGCGTCGGCGTGCGGCAGGTAGCAGTGGTCGCCGCCCATCGCCAACGTGGAGTGCCACTCGAGGATGCCGTCCTCACCGACGATCTCTCGCGCGTGTCGAGCGAGCGCATACAGCGCGGCGGGGCTGTAAACGTATTGGCCGTCGAAGTACAGGCCGTCGGGCTTGAGCTCCCGCATGACCTTGCGGATCTCCGGCAGGAACAGGTGCATGTTCTCGCCCGTGGACGTTCCGGGTGGCCATCCCGTGAACCCCTCGAAGCTGCCGAACGCGCGGGGCTCGAGCTTCGTGCCTTTCAGGAAATAGTAGGGACTCGTGTAGACGATGAACCGCATGCCGAGATCGTGGAGCGTCTTGCGGACGCGTGCGAACTCGTCGCGACCGAGGCGGGGCTCGAAGCCGAGGTTCCACTGCTTCCAGAGCATGACCTCCGACTGCAACAGGACGATGTTGCCGTAAGGCCTCCACGAGCGAAGCACGTCGTCGGGCGGGTAGCCGAGCTGATTGGACCAGTGCCAGACGATGTTGTCCTCGAACGATCGCCGCCAATCGTACGGCTTGGGCGGACATACGCCGACCCAGAGGACCGCGTTTCCTGGCAACGCGTACTCGGCCACCCGCGGTCGGTACGGATCCCAATGGTCGTCCAGCCTCGGTTCGGAGCAGTAGAGGCCCAGCGCGCCCCACTCGTCTGCCAGGAGATGGTTTGCGCCGTAGGTCGCGTGCCAGGCGGGCGCGATCTTGTTCTCGACGGAGGCCGTCAGCGGCTCGTGCGCATGCAACATGAAGAGCGAGTCGCCGTTGACGCGGATGGTGAGCTTGGGCTTTCGCACAGCCAGTCGGGCAAGACCCTTCCGTGCGTGTGTGATCTCGATTCCCTCGAGCGGGCGGCCAAGGTTCAGCGCGACCAGCGGCCTCGGGTGACCGATGCGTTGGCGGAACGTGACGCTGCCAGCAGAAGCATCCAGCGCGATCTCGGCGCCGGTGGTGCGGACGCGGATCGTGTCGCCGTCCGCCTTCGTCGATTCGACGACCATGCCGCCCTGCGGATCGGGGAAGACGTTCGGGTCCATGAGCTGCTGGAACGTTGGCGCGGATGGAGGGAGTGCGGCACGTGTCGATCCCGTGCAAGCGGCCAAGAGAACAACCGGTACGAGGCGAATCACGTTCATGGTCGGGGGATCTCCGTGTACGGCAGGTCACTCGGGTCTCTGCGTGGTGGTCCCAGACTGCGGTCCACCGGATTGCCTCGCAAGGACGCGCATATGCGGCGTGGCGAAGACCTCGCGGCCGTTCGCCTCCAACCAGTCTTGGAGTATCGGCACGTCCTTCAGTCCCATGCCGCCGCGACGAAAGGCGGCATTCGTCCGCCGCGTCACGACGATCCAGACGTCGTCGCATCGCCGGAGCGTCTCGATCATGCGCCGGCTCCACGCCCGGCGCCGGGGCTTACCGTTCGGCGGATTCAAGCCGCCATGGTACCAGACGGGACGATCGACCGGCGCCCGGCCCAACGCGAGCGGGATCGTGCACGCATAGTCGTCCAATGCTGCAATGGGGCCCTCGTGGTTCGCGCGGATGAACTCTGCGACCTTCACCAGCTCTTCGCAGGGGATCTCGTGGTACGTTCCGTCAACCAGGCGGATCGGCGTGAGCTCGCCCGGTGCGGGCACGATGCGTCCGGCCCGCGTCGCCAGGAAGAGCGCGCCGAGGACGACCGTCACGCCCACCACGAGGACCACCGAGATCGCCGTCCGCACGGTGCGTGTCAGCCTCCATCGGAGGGCGACGTAATGCACGAGCAGCGCCATGACGATCCCGCCGCCGAAGACGACGTGGAAGGGATTCCGCCCGAGAAGGGCCCCGCACAGCAGCGTCGAGAACGAGGCGAACGCGAGCAAGGCGACGGTTCGTCGCCTCAGCAGCGGTTGCGTCGTCCAGGCCTCGTGCAACAGGACCACGTAACTGCCATAGAAGGACGCCGCAATGGGCAGGAAGATTAGACGACCCATTCCGCCCTCCCGCAGCGCCGCCACGGGGTTCACCTTGAACGGCAACAGAAGCGTCAGCCCGAGGTCGGCGAAGCTCTTCTGACCCGCCGCGAACGCTCGGGGCACGCGGAACTGCTGGTCGATGTAGAAGTCGAGGCCGGGTTCCCACGCGAAGAGGCCGACGAGTGCGACGAAGCCGAACACGAACGCCCCGAGAACAGTGCCGAGTCTGGCCGGACCGAGCAGTCGAAAGCCTGCGAGGGTCGCCACCAGGCAGAGCACGCCGAATGTCCCGACGGTGATCTTGGTGTGGACCGCCAGGGCTGCGGCCAGACCTGCCGTAGCCAGCGCGATGGGTGAGGGCGATTCGCGGAGGCAGAGCAGCGCGGACAACAGCACGAGGGCATAGGCGAGGTGGTCCGTGTAGAACGCGCCGAACGGCGGGAGGAACGCGACGGCCGTCAGCGCGCCGCCGAGCGTCGCCGTGCGTAGGTCATCGGTCACGCCGAGCAAGAGCCGAAAGGCCATCGCGGCGACACCGGCGTTCAATGTGACGGACGCGAGGACGTGTGCCCACCCGAGCGTCGGCATGACGAGGGCGAAAGGCGCGAACCCCCAACCGACGATCGGCCCGACGGGCATCTCAAAGTCCACGAGGAAGCCTTGGCCGGCGAGCAGCCGCAGCGCCGTCTCCATGGGGATCATCTGGTCGACCGTCAGGCCGCAGACGGCGGTGGCCGACGCCGGCAGGGCGGCAGCGAGCGACACACAGGCCAGGGCGACGGGCCGACGCCTCATGGAACGCGTCCTCGTCTTGTGTGATGACGGATTCGGCGCTGTGTAGGCATTGGCCGCACAGGAGGCGTCCTCTTACGGCACGTGGGTTTGCCGGTGCTGACGAAAGGACATCGTAGCGTGTGGTGCGCGGGTGTCTATGCGTTGGAGGGGAGTGGACGGTCCTACTCGGACTTCTTCTTTCGGCCCTTCGGCTTCGCGCCGTTGATCGGCTCGATGTGCGTGATGTGGAGGGGGTCGCAGTAGACGAGCTGCTCAGGGAGATCCTCCTTGCGGGACCCGACGGCCACCACGACCTGGGTCCGCGTGACGATGACCATCTCCGGATGGGGCACGTCGTAGTGCACGCCGTTCGAGAGGTGAAGCCGAAACGGCTCGAACGGCTGCTTCCGGACGAGTTCTCGAAGGTCGGCGGGACGCATGATGCCTCCATCGTATGAAGAGGCCATTGCCCGGACAAGCTGTCGTTTGCGGTTGCGGACCCGCCTATTTCACCGTCTCGGCGGTGACGAGATCGGTCGGCGTGGGGATCTCCTTGGCGACCTTCTCGCCCGCGAGGACCTGCAGGGCGACCTCGACGGCCTTCGCGCCCATCTGGTCGGGATGCTGGTCGATCGTGCCGTGCATCCTGCCTGCCTTGATGGCCTCGATGGCCGGCCCGATGGCGTCGTAGCCGACGATGTGGATCTTGCCGGTCTTGCCCGCACCGGCAACGGCCTGGATCGCCCCGAGGGCCATGCTGTCGTTGGCGCAGAACACGCCCTTGAGGTCGGGGTGGCGCGCGAGAATGCCGTTCATCTTTCGCAGGGCGGGTTCGGTATGCCAGTCGGCGCTCTCGGAGGCGACGAGCTTGATCTTGTCCTTGTGCTCGTTGACGGCCTGATGGAATCCCTTCTTGCGCTGCTCGCCGTTGTCCACGCCCGGAATGCCGGAGATCAAGGCGACCTTGCCCTCGCCCCCCATCAGCTTAATGAGGTGCTTGGTGGCTTTGTACGCGCCCTCGGCGTTGTCCGGGCCGACGAAGCACTCGACGTTCAGCCCGATCGACTGGGCCGCCTCGGGATCGATGCGGTTGTCCAGGTTGATGATCTTGATGCCGGCCTTCTGGGCGTCGAGCAAGGGGCTGACGATGGCCTTGCTGTCGGCCGGGGCGATGAGGATCGCATCCACACCCTGGCTGATCGCGTTCTCGACGAGCCCGCCCTGCTTGGCGAAGTCCGTCTCGCGGTTGACGCTGGAGACGAGCAGCTCGACGTCGTTCTTCTCGGCCGCCTCGCGCGCGCCGATCTCCATCGTGTGGAAGAAGGGGTTCGTCCGCGCCTTCATGATCAGCGCGATGCGGGGCCCGTCGGCCGAGGGCTTGGTCGTCGCCCCGGATTGCGAGCTCTTGCCGCAGCCCAGCCACCCCGCGCAGGTGAGAATCAGCGAAAAGCACAGCACGATCCGTATCCGATTCCAATGCATATCGTCGACTCCTCGATGCGATCCGACTACGCCGTTTGCGGCGATCTCTGAACAGCCACGCGGCCGAGCCTTGTGGCCCAGCGGTTCGGTCTGGCTCACCGCAAGCCGCCCTCGGCTGGGGTCCTTGTGGCCCAGTCGCCCTCGGCTGGGGTTCTTGTGGCCCAGCGGTTTGGTCTGGCTCACCGCAAGCCAGCCTCGGCTGGGGTCCTTGTGGCCCAGTCGCCCTCGGCTGGGGTTCTTGTGCGGTTCCCGGCCGGGGGCGGCCGTGCCACACGGTTCGATCCTTGTTGTAGGCGGTTTGACAGGGCTCGTTTCCTATGCGTAGGCCTTCTGCCTCCGCCGGTCGTACAGCACGGCCGTGATGATCACCGCCCCGATGATAATCTTCTGGACGCTCTCGTGCACGCCGATGGTATTGAGGCCCTTGATCAGCACGGCGATGATCAGCGCGCCGATGAACGTGCCCATGACGTTGCCCCGTCCGCCCATCAGGCTCGTGCCGCCGATGACGGCGGCGGCGATGGCGTACAGCTCGAACGGCTCCTCGACGATGTGCGTGCCCTGGGAGACCCGGGCCCACTTGACGATGCCCGCCAGACCGGCCGCCATCCCCGCGAAGGCGAAGACGCCGATCTTGACACCGACGACGCGGATGCCGCTCAGCCGGGCGGCTTCCGCGCTGCCGCCGACGGCATACACGTGCCGGCCGAAGCGGGTCTTGCTCAGGATCACCCACGCCACCGCGACGATCCCGAGGGCGGCCGCGGTGGGGATTACGTGCTTGACCGAATCCGGGCAGGGATGGAACATCGGCATGCCGTCGCTCACGCCGATGGTGACCAGGTGCGCCGTGCCGGCCGCCGCCATGAGCATGCCGAGCGTTACGACAAACGACGGCACGCGAAATCGCGCGGTGAAGAGTCCGTTGAGGCAACCCACCACGATGCCGGCGCCGATTGCGAACAGCACCCCTACGGCCGTGGACTCCCCGCCGTACTTCGTGCTCGCGCCGACGACGAAGAGCACGTTGCAGAGCGTCAGCACCGAGCCCACGGACAGGTCGATCTCGCCGGCCAGGATAACGAACGTCATGCCGACGCCGAGCACGACGTTGATGGCCCCCTGCTCGAGGATGTTCCACTGGTTCATCCAGTTGACGTGGCCGTCGCGGTCGATTAGGAGGATCGGCGCGCGGAGCCGCCAGGAGCCGGGCTTCCAGAACGACTCGCCGATCTCGATCGCCGACAGCCCCACCATGATCGCATAGATGACGGCGAGCGCGACGACCAGCCCCAGCACCTGCTGGAGTTCGCGCGGCAGTCGATTGCGTCGCTCTATGGGATTCGGTTCGCTCATTGCAGTCCTGCGGGAAATTCCATTCGCATCCGCAAAGGATCGCCTGCCGAGGATAAGACGTCAACGGGGCATGCCGGCGGAACGATCGGTCGGGCGCCACTTGTCGCCCGGAGGCAAGCGGGCTAGAGTCCCCAGCGAACGGTACACAAACACAAGCATCTCTTCTGATCGCGAGGTGGATAGGATGGTACTCCCGTTGCCGACATGGTTCTTGGCGCTGGCCCCGCACGTGCTCGCGGGCTGGGGCGTATTGCATGTGGAATTCAAGCCGAAGGAATCGAAGGCGCGCTACCAGGCCGCGTTTCCTGTCACGCTCGTCGGGGAGGGGCGACTCAAGCCCTCGCCGCGGGGCACGGCGCTTCAGGTGGACGCCAAGACGCATATTCGTGTGGATCCGAACCTGATCGACGGGGACACTGGAACGGTCGCGCTCTGGGTGCGGTCGGACTGGAGCTGGCAGAGCGAAGATACCATCCACACATTACTGCAATTCAGCGGCGATCGCTGGCGATCGAACATGATGCGGCTCGTCTATTGGCCCAAGGGGACGGAGAGGCTGCGCGTCGAGGTCCGGCACGGAGAGGACATCTGGCTCGACGGCTACGTCGGTGACTGGCGCAAGGACGATTGGCATCACGTCGCGGTGACGTGGCACCGTCGACCGGGCAAGCAAGACGACATCGTCCGCCTCTATGGCGACGGCCGCCTGCTGGCCTCTTGCGAGACCGCCGAGCTGCCGACGAAGGTGGGCCCGTGGTTGTACGTCGGCGACAACCAGAACCGACCGCCCAAGAACGAACCCTTTGTGGGCGCGATCGACGACCTCTGGGTTGTCGAGGGGAAGGCACTCGACGACTTTCGTCCGCACGGTGTCCGCCCGAAGCGCAGGGTGCAGACGCGCGGAGAGGGCGGGGCATCCTGGTCGAATCCGCATCGGTACCGGATGGAGGTGGCCGTCCCCGCGACGAAGCGAGAATGGTCCGACGCACCCGTGGTCCTGCGGGTTCGCGCCGAGACGCTGGCGACGGAGATCGGGATTCCGGCGCGCCGGCTCGCCTCCGATTCCTTCCGCGTGACCTTTGTCGCCGGCGCGAAGTCCGAACGCCCGATCCCGCACAAGTTGGACTTCGAGCCGGGCGTCTGGCGGCTTTGTTGGCGGAGCCCGGTCCCGAGCGACCGTGCTCGGCGCTTCCGGGTCTACTTCGACGAACGTTCGCGGCCGATCGCCGAAGCGCCGCCGGCCTTCATCGGCGGATGCGAGGCCCTGACATACGGGCGGAAGGGCGTCCGCGCGCCGCTGGGAACCGGTCTTTGGGCGTGCCCCGCGCCGCTCCACTACGACGACGACGGCCGACTCGATCTGCTCTATAGCTGCGCGGACAAGCCCTGCGGCGGAACCTACCTCTATAAGCGGCTGAGCGAAAAGGAAGGCAAGGCCGACTTCCGGCTCGTCGGACGGATGGACTCTCCGCACCGTTGCCTCTCCGTCTGCGATTGGGACGGCGACAAACGCGCGGATGTGCTCGTGGCGGGCGGCTACTACAAGGACGTTCGTTCGTTCGGATTCGATCGGTTCGTCAAGATGACCGTTCCGAAGTACGGCAAACGCGTCCGCGCGCACCTCTATCGGGCGACCGACTGGGACGCCGACGGCGTGATGGACCTGCTGGTCGCCAACGGGGACTGGTCGGCCTACGGGTGGGACAAGGCCTACAACGAGCGCGGGGAGTGGACGCGCGGTCCGCTCCACGGCTGGGTGTGGTTCTTCCGAAACACGGGCTCGGCCGCGAAGCCGGAGTTCGATCCCGGCCGGCAGCTCATGACCGACCACTGGCCGGTGGACGTCTTCGGTCGGCCCGGCGTTTGTGTGGCGGACTGGGATTCCGACGGCGACAACGACCTGCTCATCGGTGAGTTCCTCGATCGAATCACGTATTTCGAGAACGTCGGGACGAAATCCAAGCCGAAGCTGGCGACGGGGCGGTTTCTCACGGTGGAGGGCAAGACGCTCAAGCTCGATCTCTGCATGATCATGCCGAGCGTCTGCGACTTCGACGGGGACGGAGACATGGACCTGATCGTCGGCGAGGAGGACGGGTACGTCGACCTCTTCGAGAACGTGGCCGGCAAGGGGCGCATGCCGGTCCTCAAGCCGGCGGTCTACCTGACCGAGCTGGATCCGCCCGTCAAGAGCGGCGCGCTCGTCGTGCCTTCGGTGGCGGATTGGGACGGCGACGGCGACGACGACATCGTGGTGGGCAACACGGCCGGCTACCTCGAGCTCTTCGTCAACGAGGGGCAGAACGGCGAGTGGAAGATCCGACGCGCCGGCTACCTGCAGGACGACGCGGGACCGATTCGCATCCTGGCCGGCTACAACGGCAGCATCCAAGGACCGTGCGAGACCAAGTGGGGCTACACCGTGCCGACCGTCGCGGATTGGGACGGCGACGGAAAGCTCGACGTGCTCGCCAACGGCATCATCGGTCGGCTTCAGTGGTGGCGTCGGCGGGAGACGAACCCGGACCGACCGATGGATTCCGGTCGACCGCTGCACGTTCGATGGAAGGGCGATCCTCCCTATCCCAAGTGGAACTGGTGGCGGCCGGGCTACACCGGATTCGACTCAGGCGGTTGGGGCGCTGCCGCCCCCGATGAGCTCGTGACGCAGTGGCGTACGCGACCGCAGGTGACGGACTGGAACGGGGACGGGCTCGCCGACCTGGTGAGCCTGGACCACGAGGGGTATCTCGCGCTGTACCGACGGACGGGCGAGGCGGGCAATCCGCTTTCGCCGGGCGAACGGGTCTTCCTCGACGAGAAGGGCAAGCCCCTACGCCTGACCACGGGCGTCGGCGGCCGGAGCGGCCGGATCAAGATCTGCCTGGTCGACTGGGATCGCGACGGCGACCTGGACCTTCTCAAGAACACCCGCAACGTCGGCTGGTACGAGAATGTGACCACGCCCGAGGAGAAGGGCAAGCGCATGCGCCTGGCGTGGCGAGGAGATCTCATCAAGCGACGCCTGGCCGGGCATACGAGCAGCCCGGAGGCGGTGGATTTCAACCGCGACGGCTGGTCGGACATCCTGCTGGGCGCGGAGGACGGACGTCTCTACTGCATCCATCGCGCGCTCGTCGACGATCGCGACGGGTGCATCGCCGAGATCGTCGGTCACGGCTCGTAGGTTCCGCTTTCGCTCAGGCGCCGGGGTCGAGCACCTCACGTACCGCATCGACGAGCTCACTCATGCGGTAGGGCTTCTGCACGAAGCCGTTGAGGGATCGACCGGCGAATTGATGCATGGCATGATCCTT
The DNA here is from genome assembly GCA_964550865.1 of uncultured Planctomycetales bacterium. Lineage (GTDB taxonomy): Bacteria > Planctomycetota > Phycisphaerae > UBA1845 > JAFGLZ01 > JAFGLZ01. The sequence continues at coordinate 521 of CAZKCX010000212.1, read as the reverse complement.
CTGGTAGCCGCTGGATAGGAGGATCGGCACCTTGGGATCTTGTTCTCGAATCCGACGGAATACCTCGAGGCCGTTCATCTCCCTCATGGTCATGTCCAATAGGACGAGGACGATCTCGGCGGCGTGCTCCTCGAAGAGGTCGATTCCATCAGACCCCTTCGCGGCGGTGAGGACCTCGAATCCTATCGAGGCAAGCATCTGCCCGGCGACGCGTCGGACCTGCGCCTCGTCGTCGATGACGAGCACGGTGCCCGACCCCTGCCACATGTCCTCCGAGGTCGGGGGCAGCGTAGCCGGTTCGGGATCCCCCTCCGTTAGGGGCAGGAGGACCTTCACCGTCGTGCCGGAGCTCGGCTCGCTGTAGACCTTGACCGCCCCGTTGTGGCCTCGAACGATCCCCAAGACGGCCGCCATGCCCAAGCCTCGGCCGGTGAACTTGGTGCTGAAGAAGGGATCGAAGAGCCTGGCATCGTGCGGTACGAGGCGCCCACGGGCATCGGCGTGCAGAAGGAGACCGAAAC